>NZ_AFUJ01000004.1:0-802 GCF_000221605.1 Veillonella sp. oral taxon 780 str. F0422
CGTTAGTATCACCAGCATAACGTAGATTTGCATTATTAGTCACTGTTGTGTTTAAGTTCTTAATCGCATCATCTACATATGCTTTATTCGCTGCATCGCCATCTGCTTCTGCTTTCGCTACATTGGTAACTTTCATGCCACCAGCATTGATACCATCTTTACCGATTGTAACAGTTTTAGTTTCGCCAGCTGCTCCATCTGCACCTGCTGCAGTATTAGCGATAGAAACACCATCTGCTCCTAAGGTAATTGTAGAACCTGGTTTACCTGCTCCTGTAGCATTACTAATAGATTTAATATTGCCAAGGTTTTCTGCTAATTTCACATCAAGGTCATTATCAGTTTTAACCACTTTGATATTATTTGTTTCAGTTGCTGTACGAGTGAAGTTATCTGCACCTTTGATTGTCAAAGTAGTACCTAAGTCACGGTGTACTTTCGCAGTTGTATCGTTACCTGTGAAATCCAAGCCCTTGGTTGTAAGTGTATTAGTTATATTCGTACTACCATCAGTGATTTTTTTAGATAAATCATTGTAATTGTTAGTAACTGTGTCACCTAAGTTTGTTAATTTTTCTGTAGTTTCAGAAATCTTAGTATTTTGTGCTGCATTGGTAGCATCTAATTTTTCAATAGCATCCTTAATCGTAGTGACATCATCTTTAGTACCAGCCGCATTAGTAATACTGAAAGTTGGGCCTGTAATTTTGCCATTTTCATTAATTGTTGTGCCACCGATGATAGCACCAATTTCAGATTTAGTAGTATGTAATTGTCCACCGTTCACAGCATCTTTGGAGCC
>NZ_AFUJ01000003.1:0-15853 GCF_000221605.1 Veillonella sp. oral taxon 780 str. F0422
GGGGAACCAGTGCAAGCAGCACAAATGAAATACTTGGGAATCAAGCCGCATCTGTTCTATGGCTTTGAAATGGATGAAGCCTTAGGATCCACCATGGGGCTATCCGTCCTTGATGCGGGTATGCATATGTTAAATGATATGAAAACATTCGGCGAAGCTAGCGTAAATGTAGCCGTCGATGGACCAGGATCTAAGCGTCAGGATGGACGGTAATAGTTACTAATTATGTGGTATAATATAGAAAAGGAGGAAGTAGTATGAAAACACTTGATGAGATTCGTAACTTAATTGCTCCGGTTCTAGAGCTATATCACGTGAAATCAGCCTATCTTTTTGGCTCTTATGCTCGTGGTGAGGCTACAGAAACTAGTGATGTAGATTTGTTTGTAGTTTTTGATAATGATAGTATTAGTTTGTTTGAAGTGGGCGGCCTTTTAGAAACTTTAAAAGAAGTGTTGCAAATGGATGTAGATTTGCTTACTGATGGAAATAAATTGACTAAACGATTTCAAGAAAATTTATATAGAGATATGATTCATATATATGGTGATATCTATGGAGAACAAAGATATATTAGTTGATGTATTGGATTTAATAGATAGGTTAGATGCGTCTGTTAAGCTATATAAAATTCAAGTAATTGCAGAGACATTAGGAAAGGTTTCTCAAGATTTTAAGGATAGCCATACTGAAATTCCTTGGAAAAATATTAAAGGCATGCGAAATCAGTTGTCTCATAATTATGGACAAAATAACTATAGACTTATTTGGAGTACGTATAAAGAAAAGTTACCAGAATTGAGAGAACAATTGGTGGCCATATTGGACGACGAATATGGTTTTGAAAATGAGATGTTTTAAAAAATAGTAAAGATTGTAGCAAGCTATATCCCTGATAGTGTGCTACAATCTTTTTTGTATCTTTTCTATCAAGGTTGTCCAATATATTGAAAATATAACAATATTATATGTTGATAGGATGAAGTTATTATATGCTGTTTAACAAAAAAATATTTGTTAAAAATATGTTGACAACTATCCAAATTTTTTGGTATTATAAATGAGCAGTCGCAAGAAAGAAAACCAGGATTGCATACATGCGGAAATAGCTCAGCGGTAGAGCACCGCCTTGCCAAGGCGGGGGTCGCGAGTTCGAATCTCGTTTTCCGCTCCAGTTTGTTCATTCCTCGATAGCTCAGCAGGTAGAGCAATCGGCTGTTAACCGATCGGTCGTAGGTTCGAGTCCTACTCGAGGAGCCAACTTACTTTCGGTTAGTATACTATCATGACCCACTAGCTCAGTTGGCAGAGCACCTGACTTTTAATCAGGGTGTCCCGCGTTCGAGTCGCGGGTGGGTCACCACTTACAACATGGCCCGTTGGTCAAGCGGTTAAGACACCGCCCTTTCACGGCGGTATCGGGGGTTCGATTCCCCCACGGGTCACCATATGGACGATTAGCTCAGCTGGGAGAGCGCCTGCCTTACAAGCAGGATGTCGGCAGTTCGATCCTGTCATCGTCCACCACGCTAGGAACTACCTAAGGGTAGTTCCTTTTTTATAGGTAAAAGTATGAATAGTACTTTTAAAAATATACATAAATCGGTATAATAAGGATAGTAAAGACAGATAACATTGCAGTATAACTAGGAGGATTTTCTATGGATGGATTAATAGAACTTTCATTGCGATATGGACCGTATGTGGTTATTTTAGGAGTGATTTGTCTATTTCTTTTATGTTGCTATTTCTTATTTCGCGATAAGAAAGGAAGTACTAACAACAAAATAGTGGATTCGTTATCATATGATGATCCTTATGAACACCAAAGAAGGACATTTCAAAATCCTTATGCTCTTCGAGAAGAAGAACTATCCGTAGATCCTGTGGAAGATGATTTTGTAGAAGGTATAGTCTCAGAAGAATTAGTCCGTGCTGTGAAAGAACAACCGCCGGAAGAAGCAGAAGATGCGACTAGAATTATGCCAAAAGTAACGGAACGTATGATTACCGAGACGATAGAGGCTCAACCAGAGGCGTCTATTAAACTAGCTGTAAAAGAGCAAACATTACTAGATAAAGCGGTAGCTCAATATAAATCTGCATTCGGTATTTTAAATCCTGAATCTGAAGAAAAGGTTACTGAGATTACAGAAGCCATATTGGCGCAATTAGATACTGAATCAGAGGAAGAAACTACGCATTTATTTGAAAATATAGCGTTACAAGAAAGTTTATTACATGTACAAAAGGCGTATGTAGCGAATTCTACTGAGTGGATGAAAGAAATTCTCTTAGAAACTTTCAAAGATGTGGTGGAACAACCTCAATCTAGCACATTATATTTGGTAGCTGTTGATGCATTGAAGAGTTTAGTACATTTACAAGTGGGACATTTGCAAGCATTAGCTATCTCATTGATCATACAATATTCTAAAAATTCTAATAACTATTCAGTAGAAAATTTCCGCCATTATTTGGAAAAGTATATTGAACCATTCATGAGCGATTTGCCACGAAAAGAAGATATGTATCAGCAATTAGAATATTTGCGTTGTATCTCTTTTGGGGAAACCTTGTCATTCCAACAAATTATGAGAAATTCCTATCCTCTTGTATTTGATTACCGTGGATTTAGCCATGAAGAATTAGCTTTCATAGTACAAGATACGCCAGTGAAGATGCCTATTGTCGTAGAAAGTATTAACTCTTCATTATTGAAATTGATGGCTGTGGATGAATATATGTTGCCTAGCTTATTCAAGCGAGCTGGACTCACAGATATTAGTATCCAAAATGGGTTAACTCGTCTTGCTTTTGGTAAGGCTGTTGATTGGGATAGTACATCGTTTGATGAAGTATTGGAACGTATCTCTCCATTATTAGTGGATTTTAGTCATATTTATGATCGAGCACCGCTTAGTCGCTTGCATCTCACTTTGCTAGGTATTTATTTGGGCAGTGCTATGGTACGTGCTACTATTCACGAACAATTTGATGTATCTCCTTGGTTTGATACTTCTGGACGACACTAGAAATAAAATTGAATACAATAATCCCCTACACTTCCGGACGAAAGCATCGGATGCGGTAGGGGATTTTATGTTAATAGATGCAGAATTTACGTAGGAGAAGTGTCAGTTTAGAAGGAAAAAAGGACGCTGCTAAGGCAGCATCCTTTTATATTAAAATGAAAAATCTTCGATGGTTTCAATATCCACTAACTCTACTTCTTTGCCGTGGAATTGGATAATCCGTTCGTCTTGTAAACGTCCCAGTTCGCGACTGAGTGCAGTGCGGCTTACGTTGAGGACATCTGCCATTTCTTGCCGATTGTGTGGCAAGGTGAGGATGTTCTTTTTTTGCACTCGGTGAAGGTCCATAAAGTAGGCAAAAATTTTCTCGCGCATCCCTTTGAGAGATAGATAATGTACTTTGCGGGTCAGTTGCATAGCCTTTTCGGATAGGTCGTGCATGAGGTTCGTGAGCAATTGGATTTGGCAAGTTTGACAGTCCGGAAATGCTTTGGTGAAAGTCTCAATCGGTAAAAACAAAACGATCGCATCTTTTGTGGCTTCAATCGTAGCAGGCCACAGAGGATGGTTACTAAAGAGCAAGGCTTCTCCGAACATAGAGGACGGCTCTAGCTCCGTTACGATAGTTCGTTGTCCTAACATGTTTTCTCGCGTTAACAAAGCACGACCTTCTAATAAGATGCCAATGCCTTCCATAGGATCACCGGCGATGGCGATGAAGGAGTTTTTCTTGAAACTTTGCACCTTCACATTTGCATGGGATAAAAAAAGTGATAAATTTTCTGGTGTAATATGTGCACATAAGGGGGATTGTTGAATCGTATTCATGTATGTTTCTAATGTAGGATGTAATGTCGACATAGGACCTCCGTTAAATTAGAGAGTATACTTTATTTCTGTACTTTCATTATAGCATGAATAAAAGTATAGGGAAAACTATATAAAATGTAGCCAAGGATACGTTTTTTCTGCTTTCAGTATACTATACTAAATGCATAGATAACAAGATAATGCTATGCACTCCTGTTGTAGGATGGTTGTGTATAGAAACGATATCTAAAACAAAGTATGTTGTAGGAAACATGTTTATGGGCAAAGTTCCCAAGGAGGTTATTATGAGTATGTTCTGTTTCCAATGTGAACAAACAGCGCAACCAAATGGTTGTACAGTACAAGGTGTATGTGGTAAAACAGCACCGGTTGCAAATTTACAAGACGAATTAACAGCGGCGTTGATCGGTTTAGCTCGTGCAATGCAAGCTACAGAAGTAACGTTAGAAAACGTACAATTGTTAAAACGTGGTTTATTCATGTGCGTAACAAACGTAAACTTCTCCGAAGATCGTGTACAAGAGTTTATCGATGTGATCAACAATGCGCATAACAAATTAGATGCTAATATTCCTAACTTTGATTGGGAAGAATTGTGGAAAGGTCATGAAGACATCGTATCCTTACGTTCCACATTGTTATTAGGTATGCGTGGTATGGCTGCATACGCATGGCATGCAGCAGTATTGGGCTATAACGATCCAGAAGTTGACGCTTGGTTCGTAAAAGGCCTTGTAGAAATGGCGAAAGACCACAGCGCAGAAGAATGGTTAGGCCTATTGATGGAATTCGGTGGCATCAACCTTGCTTGTATGGCGTTGTTAGACAAAGCAAATACAACTACATACGGTACTCCAGTTCCAACAACTGTACCTTTAACAGTAGAACCAGGTCCTTTCATCGTAGTAACAGGCCATGATTTACATGACCTTAAAATGTTATTGGAACAAACTGATGGCAAAGGCGTTAACATCTATACACATGGTGAAATGCTTCCATGTCATGCATACCCTGAATTGAAAAAACATCCTCAATTGAAAGGTAACTTTGGTACTGCATGGCAAAACCAACAAAAAGAATTTGACGGCGTTCCAGGTGCATTCTTGTTCACAACAAACTGCATTATGCCACCAAAACAAACATACATTAAGAACATCTTCACAACAGATATGGTTGGTTTCGATGGCTGCGGTCATGTGGAACACAACGAAGATGGCACAAAAGATTTCTCTGCAGTCATCGAGCGTGCTATTGAATTAGGCGGTTATAAAGAGCCACAACAATTCACTGGTATCAACGGTGGTACAGAAGTGACAACTGGTTTCGGTCATGGTACAGTACTTGGCGTAGCTGACAAAGTAATTGATGCGGTAAAAGCTGGCGCTATTAAACATTTCTTCTTGGTAGGCGGTTGCGACGGTGCTAAAGTAGGCCGTAACTACTACACTGAGTTCGTAAAACAAACTCCAGAAGATACTATGGTATTGACTCTTGCATGTGGTAAATATCGTTTCAACGACCTTAACATCGGTGAAATCGGTGGCTTGCCTCGTATCCTAGATATGGGTCAATGTAACGATGCGTACTCTGCTATCCAAGTAGCGGTAGCATTAGCAGGCGCTTTTGAATGTGACGTAAATGAATTACCATTGACATTAGTATTGTCTTGGTACGAACAAAAAGCGGTATGTATCCTATTAACATTATTGTCCTTAGGCATCCGCAACATCTACATCGGACCATCCTTGCCAAAATTCTTGTCCGGCACAGTACTTGGCATCTTAGTTGAAAAATTCAACTTACATCCGATTACAACACCAGAAGAAGATATGAAAGCGATCTTGGGCTAAGACGTCTCTTGTGACGCTATGCAGCCTTGTGGCGTTCTAGATTAGCATAAGGGAAGAGCACGGTATACCCCCTCACAAACGGTATTTCATAATGTTTGTTCGGGGGCACACCGTGCTCTTCTTGTGTTTGTGTGATTTAGGTAGTAAGGAATGCCACAAAGGCTGCTACGTCTAACTGCGTTCCTCTGAGGATGGGTGCTTGTGGCGTTGTCATTTGCAAACTTGCGCTTTGCTTAGTTTGCTGTTAGGCTCATCTCTTCCTACTATGGGAGGAGGTGGTTGCTATGACTAAGTATGAGAAAATCTCTTTGATGATTTCTATTGCTGGTTTAGTAATTCAGCTCATTGATCTACTTAGGTAGACAATGAAAAAGCCTAACGTAAAGAGGTCTGACTACCTCACACGTTAGGCTAATTTCATCTTTATTATTGTCTTGAGATGAGCCTAACGCCAGCTGCACGTTGATGGCTCTTCTTTTGTTGTCTTAATTATAGCACAGGTTATAGGTACAATACAATCGTTTCTTGTTTCTCTATGCAGCCTTGTGGCGTTCCTTAGATAGATGTTCATAATATTGTTATTTTGTACATGGTATGGTTAGGTGTATAATGAAGGTAAGGGAGTCACTAACGTGAGTTAGGCTCGTCTCTTCCTAATATAGGGGGAGGTGATACTATGAGAAAGTATGAAACGTATAGTTTATTACTGTATCTAATTTCTATAATAGTAAGTATCATTGACCTATTTAAAGATTTATTTAAATAATCAATGAAAATGCCTAACGTAAAGATAAGTATTACCAGTACTTATACACGCTAGGCATTATCAGATTTCGTTGTTTGAGATGAGCCTAACGCTAACCACACGTTAATGGCTCTCTTTTTGATACCCTAAGTATAGCATAGTTCGAGCTTAAATACAATTATCACTTGCTTCGCTATGTAGCCTTATGGCGGCATTAACTAAATAAGATGAAGGGAAGAGCACGGTATACCCCCTCGCAAACAGTATTTCATCATGTTTGTTCGTGGGCACATCGTGCTCTTCTTGTATTTGTGTGATTTAGGTAGTAAGGAAGGCCACAAAGGCTGCTACACCTAACTGCGTTCCTTTGGGAAAAGGGAGCTTGAGGGGATGTCAGTTGCAAACTTGCGCTTTGCTTAGTTTGCTGTTAGAAATGGCGTTAAGTCAATATAAACAGTACGAATAGATTATGTTATAATAAAATTACAAGAGTCATTAACGTGTTGTTAGGCTCATCTCTTCCTATTATGGGAGGAGGTGGTTGCTATGACTAAGTATGAGAAAATCTCTTTGATGGTTTCTATTGCTGGTTTAGTAATTCAGCTCGTTGATCTACTTAAGTAGACAATGAAAAAGCCTAACGTATAAGGTCTCATACACCTTAACACGTTAGGCAATCTCATATTTCTGTTTTTTCGAGATGAGCCTAACGCCAGCTACACGTTGATGGCTCTTCTTTTGTTGCCTTTATTATAGCACAGGTTATAGGTACAATACAATCGTCTTTTGTGATGCTGTGCAGCCTTGTGGCATCTTAACTAAATAGGGCAAAGGGAAGAGCACGACATATTCCGACACGAACTAATATAGTGGTTAGGTTTGCTCCGGAACATGTCGTGCTCTTCTTGCATTTTCGTAATTTGGTCAGTAAGGGGCGCCACAAAGGCTGCTACTCATAACTACGCTCCTTAGGAGTAGAGGGGGCTATAAAGGCATCGTTTTTCAGTTTGTGAATACAGTAAAAAAGGATAAAGAGTGAAAAAGGTTATCTTAGCATAATTTTAATGTAGTATAGTAAGTAAATTCTGTGCATAGAATGAGCATTTTTGTGTAATACTATATGAATACATGATGCAATAAAAGAATGAAGTAGTAAATCCTATGCATTTTAGGTATATTTAAGATAAAATAGCAGAAACTAATATATATAATGTGATTTTCAAGTCTGTATAAATTCATTTATAAATATTCAAATAATATGTAAATCAATCTTCTTTTTTGTAATAAAATATATAATTAGGAATAAAAATACATACATAGAGTACTGTTTTGAAATACTTGTATTTCTAGGATAAAATCAATCTATACTAATTTAATATGCATATTATAAATGGCTTGTATTCTTTTTATTTGTTGTATATAATTTTATGCATAATGTAATATAGGTATATTAGTCAATGAAGGAAACTAGAGTGCTAGTTTAAGTTTGCTAATATATCTTATATTAGTTTTATCAGTAGAAGATAACAATACCATAGTTTATGAGCTATAATTTAAAAAGAGATAGAAACTATGGTTTTTTTGTGTTTCCTATATACAAGACAGTAATGATATTAAAATCATATGCGTATAGATGATGAATGAAAGGTGAGGAAGTAAATGGCATTGAATCGTATTTATAAAGTTGTGTGGAGTAAAACAAAGGGCTGCTACGTAGTTGTATCTGAATTAGCAAAACGGGTGGGTCGTAATAAGGCGAAAGCCATTGTTATTAGTTCTGCTGCCATGGCTATGGCGGTAATCCCTGTTGTAACAAGTACGGTAGGTGCAGCTCCGAATCAGGCTGGTACAGGCCCTGATAACAGTGTAGTATGGGGACAAGACACAAAAGTTGAGAAGAACAATGGTGTGGCCATAGGTAAAGGAGCAAAATCTACAGAAGACAGTGCAATTGCCCTAGGTTTTCAATCTAAATCTAGTGGTAACTGGTCAGTTGCTATTGGGTTACAAACTAATGCAACTAATAAGCAAGCAGTGGCGGTAGGTTCTAAAAGTCAAGCAACTGGTGAGAATTCCATTGCTATCGGTAATGCTGCAAATGCATCGAATGAATCTAGTGTTGCCTTAGGTAGTAGCACACAATCAACGAATAAGTACACGACAGCGGTCGGCGGGACAGCTTTTGCGACTCAAGAAGGAGCTACAGCTTTAGGATATGGGGCTAGAGCTACTGCTAAAAATACAATTGCTATAGGTAACTCAACGAAGGCAGAACAAGAAGGAGTCTTAGCCTTGGGAGCGCAAGCATATGCAAAAGCAGCTGATACAATAGCAATTGGTAACTCAGCAACTGCCAAACAAGTGGGAGATATCATCATTGGTAAGGATGCAAAAAGCCGCGACCAAGGTGGGGGGCGTAGTGTTGCCATTGGCTTTAAAGCAATGGCGGGTAGTAATAGAAATAGTCATGAAACGAATGATGCTAGTACGGGAAAACGTGGTGATGACGGTAGTGTGGCTATTGGTACGAATGCCTATACAGGACTTAATAAAAATAACACTGCCGTAAACAGTTCAGTTGCACTCGGTGCTGGTGCAGGGGTAGGGTATCGCTCCGTAGGGACTGATGGAACCCCTCTTGGCGTTGGTACAGATGCAGATGATAATGCAACCGTATTGGTGAAAGCCTTTGGTGGTACTACTGGTAATTTAGATTATTTCAAAAATACAGGAAAGGCTAATGCAGAGGGATTCTTTTCCTTCCAAAATGTAGATATTAATGAAGGCACAGCATTAGGTCGTAATACCCGTGCTATGGGTGATCAATCGGTAGCCATTGGTGCACAATCTGTAGCCGGTATGGGCTCTATCGTTATCGGTGGTAATGATATTCAAGCCTATGACCAAAAGAAATATTTTAAAGCAGCAAATCCAACTAGTGGACCAGCGAATACTGTAAATGATTACGATGCACCCACAACACCTGGCACAGGAAAAGATGGCCAACCTATTACAATTAGCAAGAAATATGAAGAACTGGTAGGTGCAGGCCTAGATAGATCGTGGCGAGCCAGCTATGGTCAAGATGGTTCAACCGTAATCGGTATGCAAGCCCACTCTACCACCCCGTTGGGCGTGGCGATTGGTACAAACTCTATCGTTAGAAAAGGTGCCTTTGGTGCTACAGCGATCGGTTCTGGAGCCTCTGTAGTAGCGAATGCTGAGGCAGCAGTAGCCATCGGTATGGGATCGGAAGCACAAGGTAACTATGCCGTAGCGGCTGGTACAGCAGCGCGTGCAGCAGAGTCTGCTGTAGCTGTTGGTTATAGTGCTACGGCAACCAATGCTTCCGTTGCTGTAGGTCAGTTAGCAAAAGCAACGAAAGTAGCAGACATTGCGGTAGGTCAAGGTGCCGTTGCTTCTGGTGAACAAGGTGCCATTGCTATGGGTCTTGGTACACAGGCACAAGGTCATTCTTCCATCATGATTGGTGGTTCTGAAATTACCGAGGTAGCCGCACAAAAGGTGAACTATCAAAAAGAGAAAATAGATGCTGATGGAAAAACTGTCATCAAATCCACTAAAAAAACAGAGACCATAGGTGGAGAACAAGTCGAACGTACCATCCGTTCTGTAGAAATGGAAAATACTATGGGGACTATACAACAAGCCTATGGGGAATTAACGAATGGTGACATCTTAAATACAACTCGCTTAGATTATTCTTCGGCGACAAATAGAAATGGACATGGATCAATTTCCATGGGGATTCACTCCTTATCTACTGGTGATTTAGGGACCGCCATTGGTACTGGTGCACGTGTCACAAAATTAGGTGGTGTGGCCCTAGGCACAGGTGCTATTTCTGAATTGCAAAATGGGGTGGCTATCGGTACAGGTTCTAGAGCTGATTCTAGATCGATTGGTACTCGTCAAACAGATATTTCCTATGATGAAGAAGGCCATATTGTTCCATTTGACAGTAAAAAGGTAGCTTATACATTCTATTGGGCAGGTGGCTCAAATACGTCTGAAGGTGACGTAGTATCTTTTGGCTCGCCAGGGGCAGAACGTCAATTGAAAAATGTAGCAGCTGGCCGTATTGCGGACGATTCCACGGATGCTATTAATGGTTCTCAGTTGAACTCTGTTACAAAACGTATGTCTAATGGTTGGTCTGTAGAGGCTGAAAAAGATAAAACTAGCTCTGGTGTATTGAAATTGAATGGAGCTGCTGCTACAGCGGGCGCTGAAGTACATTCTAATAATGGTAAAACAACGACACGAGAAAACCTAGGAACAGCTACAGGCAAGGTCGATAAAATTCGTCTTAATGATGAAGTGAAAATTCGCGTAGGCGATAATTTGGTATTACATCAAGAAGATGCATCTAGACCAGTGTATGAAGATCCAGATGATCCAACTCGTCAAACCGGAACCCGTGTAACATCTAAATTTACGTACTCCTTGAACCCAGAATTGACGGGATTAAAAAGCGCTCAGTTTAAAAATGATGCAGGTGATACGACTGATATCAATGGTGCTGGGGTGACAGTCACTCCAGTAACTGCGGGAAAACAACCTGTTTCGTTAACGACTGCAGGTTTAAATAATGGTGGTAATGCGATTTCTAATGTGGCAGGTAATTTACCGAGCACTAAAAATAATGATGCTACTACAGGAGCAAGTAATGCCACTACATCTCAAGCAGCTCCAACGTTAGGAAATGCTGCTAATCAAGTAAATCCGACGAATGCAGCCACTGTATCTGACGTATTGAATGCAGGTTGGAATTTACAAGGTAATAACAAAGCTGTAGATTTTGTGAAGCCTTATGATACTGTGAACTTTGTCAATGGAGATGGCACGACAGCTACTGTGGAAAGTGAAGATGGTAAAACATCTACTGTGAAATACAGCGTAAACCTTGGCGATGGCTTGAAAAAAGATGATGCGACCAATAAAATCACTGTGAGCGCAGCTGACAAATCCTTAACTGTTGGAACAGATGGAGTTAAGGTAAACCCAGGAGATAAGTCATTAAAAACAACAGATGCTGGTTTAACCGTCAATACAGCTGATAAATCCTTAGAAGTAACAGATGCTGGCTTAAAGGTCAAAGCTGGAGATAAAACGTTAACTACTGATGAAAAGGGTTTAAAAGTAAATACTGGTGAAATTGAATCTGTTACTACTGGTGCTAACCCGGGTACTGTGAAAGTAAAAGATAACGATGCTGGTAAAATAGCTACCGTAGATTCTGTAGTCAATGCTGTAAATAGTGCTGCTTGGATTGCGACCTCTGAGAAAACAGCCGCTGGTGAGTTAGGTGCAACACCAACAGATCAATCTGTGAAAGCAGGCGACAAAGTTACTTTTGAAGCAGATAAAAACATTAAAATTACACAAGCAGGTAGTAAATTTACTTTTGCTACAAAAGATAATGTATCTTTCGATACTGTACAAGTAGGTGGTAGTGAAGGGCCTAAATTTGCTAAAGCAGCTGATGGTTCTATTAAAGTATCCGATAAAGATGGTACAGAACCTGTAAAAATTACAAATGTAAAAGATGGCGATATCTCTGCAGATTCCAAAGATGCTATTAACGGTAGTCAATTCCATAAGCTAGCGAATAATACTATCCAATTAAAAGGCCAAACAGGTGATAATGCTGCTACTGAAACTAAGAAACAAGAGTTAAATAAAAAAGGTGGAATCGCTTTCACTGTTAAATCTAGTGATGGTACTTTACTAGAAGTAAGTGCAGCAGAAGACACGATTACATTAACTCCAAAAACAGCGACCCTCACAACAGGAACTGATGGCGTGCCAACAGCTAATACAGATGGTGGTAAATTAGTCACTGCTGATCAACTTGTGAACACCTTAAAATCCATGGGCTGGAAAGCGACAGCAGGTCAGGATGATAAGGGTACAGTGACAGATGCTACTGTAGAATTAATCAAAGCTGGAGAGACTGTAACTTTTAAAGCCGGTAATAATTTGGCTGTGAAACAAGTTGGTAAAAACTTTATCTATTCCTTACAAAAAGATTTGACTGATTTAACAAGTGCTGGATTCAAAAATGCAGCAGGCGATACAACAGCGATTAATGGTGACGGTGTAACAATTACACCTGTTACTAATGGTAAACAACCAGTATCTTTAACAAAAGATGGTTTAAATAATGGTGGTAACCCAATTACTAATGTAGGCGGCAACTTAGATGGTGCTAAAACAGGTACAGATGTACCTACTACAAACCATGCGCCTATTAACACCACAGATGCAACAGGTCCAAACTATGTAAATTCAAATAATGCAGCTACAGTGGGAGATGTATTACAAGCTGGTTGGAACTTGCAAGGTAATAACACAGCGGTAGATTTTGTAAAACCATATGACACAGTGAATTTTGTAGATGGTGATGGCACAACAGTAAGTGTAACCAATACAGATACGAAAACATCTACTGTAAAATATAGCATTAACCTTGGCAATGGTTTAGAAAAAGACGACACTACGAAGAAAGTTCAAGTGAAGCCGGCTGACAAATCTTTAGCTGTAGGAGCAGATGGCGTTAAGGTTAATACAGCGGATACATCTTTAGAAGTAACTGATGATGGTTTAAAAGTAAAAACCGATAATAAAACAATTACTACAGGTAAAGATGGTCTTACTGTTAATACAGGTACTGTGAATGCTGTTGAACAAGGCGATAAAAAAGGTACCGTGGAAGTACCAACTGCTGACGCAGGAAAAATTGCTACTGTAGATACAGTTGCCAAGGCTGTGAATAATGCTGCTTTCACATTGAAAGCAAGTGCTAATGGTGGTACAAGAAATGCAGGCAGTGGTGTTACTACCGATGGTGAATCCATTAAAGCAGGCAGTACTATAGAAATGATCGCTGGCAAAAACCTAGATGTAAAACATGATGCTAGCGGTAAAATCACATTCGCTACGGTGGAGAATCCTTCTTTCAACACTATTCAAGTAGGTGGAGATCAAGGACCAAAATTATCTAAAACAGATGATGGTAATATCAAAGTGTCTGACAAAGATGGTACAAACCCAGTCAATATTACGAATGTGAAATCTAATCTGCCTGATACGCAAAATAGCGATGCTCCGAACACAGCGACAAACCCAAGTAATGCTACTAAATCACAAGCAGCTCCAACATTGGGAACATCCGCTAACCAAGTAAATCCAGCAAATGCAGCTACTGTTGGTGATGTGTTAAACGCAGGTTGGAATTTACAAGGTAATGGTTCAGCGGTGGATTTCGTAAAACCGTATGACACAGTGAACTTTGTAAACGGTGTGAATACGACAGCTGTTGTATCCACTGTGGATGGTAAAACAAGCAATGTAACATATAATGTCACAGGCTTACCGATTACCTATACTGATAAAGATGGTAATCCAGTATCTAAAATTGGCGATAATTTCTACAAAGTTAATGACAAAGGTCAACCATTAGATGCTAAAGGCAATCCAAGCACGAAGGTGAATAAAGATGGTAAACCAGTAGATGATGCAGGTAATGTCATCGATCCGATTAATACAACTAATAATCCTGTAAAAACATCCTTAGTGAATCCAGCACCTGAAGCTAATAAAACAGGCACAACAAGTCCTACTACATTGGATAATGTGACAAGCAAGTTGGAGAATTATAAAGCTGATCCAGTGAATGGTAAAGAACCAGCTAAAAATAGTTTGCGAGATTTAACGAATACAAATGTAACGGATAACACAGTAGCAACAGTCGGAGATATCCGTAATATGGGTTGGATTGTGTCTTCCGATAAAACAACAGGTG
This sequence comes from Veillonella sp. oral taxon 780 str. F0422, assembly GCF_000221605.1. Lineage (NCBI taxonomy): Bacteria > Bacillati > Bacillota > Negativicutes > Veillonellales > Veillonellaceae > Veillonella > Veillonella sp. oral taxon 780. The sequence continues at coordinate 14,290 of NZ_AFUJ01000003.1, forward strand.
CTAATGGAACAACAACTGCCACTGAATATTCTGAGGCAGTGAAAAATGCCAATGAAGTACGATTTGTCGGTGAAGGCAGTGCTATTGTATCTGGTAAAACAGATGACAAAGGTGTACGTACAATCACTGTAAAAGTAGATAGTCAAACAGGTCTCAATAAAACTGTGACTCCTGTGAATTACACGAAAGCAGATGGTACTAAAGTATATCCTCAAGAAGTGGATAATGGAGATGGAACTAAGACAGTTAAATTCTTTGAAAATCCAGATGGTACGGGTAAGGAAATTCCAAGCACAGAAGTCATTACTTCTGTGAACGGACCAAAAGGAACAACTACTCCAGCAACATTGTCTAACGTAAAATCTAACCTTCCTGATACTAAAAATAGTGATACTGCCAATACAGCAGATGCGCCAAGCAATGCGACGAAATCTCAAGCAGCACCAAATACAACAAATAAAGATGGCGACAAATATATCAATCCAAATAATGCCGCTACAGTATCTGATGTATTGAATGCAGGTTGGAACTTACAAGGTAATGGTACAGCCGTAGATTTTGTGAAACCATATGATACAGTTAATTTTGTAAATGGGTTGAACACCACAGCTGTAGTATCTACTGTGGATGGTAAGACAAGCAATGTGACATACAATGTAACAGGCTTGCCTGTGACATACACAACAGAAGATGGTACACCAGTGACTAAAATTGGTGACAAATACTATAAAGTTAACGATCAAGGTCAACCATTAGATAGTACAGGTGCGCCAGTTACGAAATTCAACAAAGATGGTAAACCACTTGATGCAAATGGACAGGAAGTTCCTGATGTGAATATTACAGATAATCCATTAAAAACATCCTTGGTAAACCCAACACCAGAAGCTAATAAAACGGGTACAACAAGTCCAACATCCTTGAGCAATGTGAAAAACAACATTCCAACAGTAAATGATGAAGATAAAACAGCTCATAAGGCAGATGGAACTGCAATTGATGGCAAAAACAATACAGAAGCGCCAATTACAGCAGGAGATGCAGCTAACTTGTTGAAACCTACTGTGAATGGAGTGGCAAATCCTAACTTCGTAGGCAACAATGCAGCTACAGTATCTGACGTATTGAACGCTGGTTGGAACTTACAAAACAATGGCACAGCGAAAGACTTCGTGAAACCATATGATACAGTAAACTTTGTGAACGGTGGTAATACAACAGCTGTAGTGACAACGAATGCTGCAGGTACTGCAAGCGATGTGACTTTCAACGTAACAGGATTACCTGTGACATACACAACGGAAGATGGTGCACCAGTATCTAAAGTAGGAGATAAATACTACAAAGTTAACGATAAAGGTCAACCTATCAGTGATGCAGGTAAACCAGCAGTAGGCAAAAATAATGATGGTAAATTGGTTGATGAAAATAACAATGTAATTGAACCAATTGATACAACAAAACCATTAAAAACTGCGTTAGTTAATCCAATACCAGCAGGAGATAAACCTAATACAACAACAGCTACACAATTAGGCAATGTAACATCTGGCTTGGACAAATA
>NZ_AFUJ01000002.1:0-27416 GCF_000221605.1 Veillonella sp. oral taxon 780 str. F0422
AACATTAGAGATGGATACTCAAAATATTAAAGCTGTACAAGTAGACGCTGGGGATACCTTATGGAGTATCTCTCAAAAGGCATTGGCGCAAACTGAAGATATTGATATCCGTGAGTATATCGTAGCGATCGAAGAAATTAATCATTTACAGCATGGTAAGGCATTACGTGCTGGAGAAACTTTAATGATTCCTACACTGAAAGAAAAAACTATGTTCGGTTTTATTACAGCTTGGGCAAATAATTAAATTATAGCATGTGTATGTTCGGTAAAATATTAAAATATATATATTGAATGATAGAATAAAAAGACTGTATATCCTATGTATTATTCATAGGGGTATGCAGTCTTTTTTGTCTGTTCTTTCTCATGTTTTGGAGACAGAATTGTATCTGATTATTTTCTGTATTATATAGTCTATGTACGATTATATAGAGATTCAATATACATCATCTAACTCAAGTAATATGTAGTTAATATGGTGCTATTTAGGCTTGAATATAGAAGATATAGGATTATCTACAAATTTATTGGCTTCATTAATATAACGACGTACCATATTGACACTATGGTGTCGAGTTTGTTTCATTATATTACGTTCTTCTACGCCATAATGGGCGGCTGTGGTAGCAAATCCATGACGTAGACTATGAGCTCCATATAAGGATGGATCTGCACCAATAGCTGCCATATAGTATTTTACAATATCAGCAATACTTTTATCGCTGATAGCAGTTTTTCGTATCCCCATACTTTTCGTAAAACCTCTAAAAACTGGACCTGTAGTAATAGGAACATATCTTAGCCATGCTTTGACAGCCTTTACAGCGCATAATGACTCATTTTCGATATATGGTATGGCTATGATAGCACCTTGCCCTTCTTGGTCGGCTTTTGAACTGGATACGAAGATTTCTAATCCTTGTGGCAAAAACTTTAAACATTCTACGGTTAATGCCGATAATTCGCTACGTCGAAAAGCTCCCATAAAACCTAATAATAATATAGCTTTATCACGTAGTTTTTGTATAGGTGCTATATCGGCAGTTTCCATATAGTCTATGATATCCATAAGATCATCCAATAGTACAGGCGTTTTACCTTGTTGGTAAGTGCCTAAGGACCGACGTATACCTCGCATAGCTTGTTTAACGATAGGAGCACTACAAGGATTACTTTCAATACCAGAAGCATTAAAGTTTTCCGATAAGGCGCTAATGCGACGTGATATAGTATTAGCCTTAGCGTAATCAGCTAAATCATTAATATAATTGACAATAATTTCTGGTGAACTAGGAAAAAAGGATTCTTGTTTATGTCGACACCAATCCACAAAATCCATCCAGTCAGATTCGTAGGCATCTACAGTATTTTCTGCCTTAGATAATAAAATACTAGACTTAGCCTTGTCACTAAGCTTATAATTGTTCATAATCTCTTTATAATTTCGTAAATAGAAGTGTGTGTTAGATTGACTCATAAGCGCCTCAAATATGCTATATAGAGGTATTGGTACCTATATTGCTATTTTAAACTAAAAAATTACTTCCGATAATATATCGTTATCGGAAGTAATTATATCATAAGCCAAAATAAATGGCAAATATGTTGTTTTATAAGCTTTTTAAGAACTCTTTCAATACATTCCAAGTAGTAACAAAACTTTCTAACTCCATACGTTCTGTAGGTGCATGTAAGTCATGAATGTTTGGCCCAATGTTAATAGCATCTACAGGGCCTTGTAAATTATCTAACATATAGCCAACTTCAAGACCTGCATGGATCACATTGAACTGTAAGTCTTTAGCGCCTGTCACAGATTCATATGCCTTTTGATAGGCTTGTTGTAATGGACTATCAAATGTTGGTAGCCAGCCTGGATACGGGCTTTCAAGGGATGTCGTAGCACCATGAGTTTCTGCCAATTGCACTAAGCCTTTATAATGAGTCTCTAGGTTCTTCGTATCTGTACTGCGTACTTGCATTTTAAGGTAAACAGCATCATCTGCCATACCCAAAACACCAATATTATTAGAGTACCATACTTCATCCGGATTGCCAGGAGCATGTTGTAATACGCCTTGTTCAATTCCTTGAATAAGAGCACATAGTTTTTGTACAGTGTCACCGCTGAAAGCACGTTCCATAGTGATGGCATCTAAATCTAATTCCACTAAATCTTCACGATTTACTTTAGGTACAACAGATAAAGATATTGTCATATTTTCACCAACTGATGCATAGTGAGCATTCCACTTATCTTGTTCTTCTTGTAAAAGAACTTGTACATACGGCACATCCTGTAAATGTAGATACACATCAGCATAAGCACGTAATGGAATTGCATTAGGCGCACTGCCACCGCTTACTTCTGTGATGCGAATGTTATGTTCCCCTGTGATACGTTCTAATACCTTAGATAGGATATAAATGGCATTACCCCGCCCTAAATGGATATCACAACCAGAATGTCCACCTTTTAACCCTTCTATCGTGATTCTACGCTTGGTCATTTCATTATTCACAGATACTTGTGCAATAGGCAATGTTACGGTAGAACCATGACCGCCAGCACTGCCGATGGTCACTTCATTCATACGTTCTCCATCCATATTGATGAGACGTTTGCCTTGTAAATGACTGTAATCTAATGTTTTTACACCTTTGAAAGTAGTTTCTTCTTCTACAGTGAATACTACCTCTAACGGAGGATGTGGAATCATTGTAGATGCTAAGATAGCCATGCCATAGGCTAATGCAAAGCCATCATCTGCCCCTAACGTAGTTCCATTGGCATGTAAGATACCATTCTCTACATGCAAAGCGATAGGGCTGTTAATAAAGTCATGCTCCACAGACTCTAATTTAGTGCAAACCATGTCCTTATGACCTTGTAGAATCACTGGTTCATGTGATTCATATCCCTCTGTGCCGGCTTTTTTAATGACTAGATTGTACTGTTCATCCTGGAACACATCTAAGCCCAAGTTTAGAGCCCAGTCTTTAATATAATTGGAAATAGCTTGTTCATACCCAGATTTTCTAGGAATATTAGCAATTTCTTGAAAGTAATGCAGAATATTATCCACATTATATTGATTTATAATAGTTTGTTCTATTGACACTTGTTCCTCCTAGATTAGTCAATATTTGGCCAACCTAATTCTTTACCGCCCAACAAATGTGCATGTAAATGGAATACAGTTTGACCTGCTTTAGCGCCAGTATTTAATGTTAAACGGTATCCATCAGCGGCCAGACCTAATTCTTTTGCTACCAATTTAGCGAATGGCAAGATACCTTCCACATAGGCTTCATTATTTTCATTTAAATGAGCAATATTAGATACATGGTTCTTAGGAATGATCAACACATGCACAGGTGCTACTGGAGCAATATCATGGAATGCCAAGAACTTGTCATTTTCTAATACAACCTTAGCTGGAATTTCTTTATTAATAATTTTACAAAATAGGCAATCTTCTTTCATGGGAATCCCCTCTCTTATCTACTGTATGATACTTACATACTATGATATTAACTATATCAAAAATATTCTATATAGTCTATTATTTATTTCTTAAATACGATCAATTCATCATTAAATGTCTTCAAAAAATTCTTTCCATTAGATGATGAACCTCGTAACAAATTAGTTCTAAATCTCCACCAGCACCACATCGCTATGTACTTCTGTCACTTTACCATTTACAATATCCCCTACAATGAATTGGTGATCTTGTTTAGGTATTTTACTATGTACGTATTCATTGGTTAAGCCATAATAGTAAAAGTCATCGCATTGTTCGATGAGAACCTTCACAGGTTGGTTAAGGAAACGGTTAGCATAGGCTTTAAAGCCTTCCTTGCCAAGTTGATTTAATAAGGCTACTCGTGTCTTTTTCACGGCTTCTGGAACTTGGTCTTCCATCTTAGCAGCTGGCGTGCCTTCTCGAATGGAATATGGGAAAGCGTGGATATGCGTAAAACCAACTTCTTTCACTGTGCGCATGGTTTCCTCGAATAATTCGTCTGTTTCCCCTGGGAATCCGGCGATAATATCTGTTGTAATGGATAGATTCGGAATGCGACTACGCAAATACTTCACTAAATCTTTGTATTGTTGCAAATTATAGTGACGGTTCATGGATTTTAATACTGGATCAGATCCTGCTTGTAACGGCAAGTGTAAGTTAGGGCATACACGAGGGTTCGTTGCCATTAACTCGATTAATTCTTCCGATACTTCCACAGACTCAATAGAACCAAAACGAATGCGTTCTAAGCCATCAATGGTCAATAATTCACGCACAACACGGCCTAAGGTTGGTCGCTCAGGTAGTTCAATACCATAGTTACCGAGATGTATCCCTGTGAGGACAACCTCTTTATACCCATAAGCAACCAGGCGTTTTGCTTCTTCCACGATGTCTTCAATTTTTCTAGACTTTAATTTTCCTCGTGTATAAGGAATGATACAGAAGGAACAGAAATTATTACACCCTTCTTGTATCTTCATGAAAGCCCGACATTTTTCAATTTCATTGCCAAATAAAGGCATTTCTTCAAAGGTAGACTCTTCCATTACATTACGAACGATGGAAATCTGTTCTTCTGTAGATGGAATATTTTCTACTAATTCTACAATTTTATTTCGATTCGCTGTACCGATCACAAGGTTGACCCCATCGATAGCAGAAATCACTTCTGGCGCCAATTGGGCATAACAGCCTGTGACTACGATAAATGCTTCTGGATTACGGCGTTTTGCTTGTCGAATTAATTGGCGTGATTTTTTCTCTCCCATATTTGTTACAGAACAAGTATTAATCACATAAATAGCGGCTTCTTCATCGAAACCAACAGGTGTATATCCTGCTTTTATAAATAAACCTTTCATGGCATCCGTATCATATTGATTGACACGACACCCTAAGGTTGTAAATGCAACTGTCTTCATGAGACTCCTAATCTAGTAATTCATATTGAATCATACTCACAGCACTTAATGCCGCTGTTTCAGCTCGTAATATAGTGGAGCCTAGGCTAACCTTATGGCCTCCACAGGATTCCAATAGTTCCATTTCAGTAGGGCTATAACCACCTTCAGGACCAATGCAAATGGCTATGGTATGGTATGAATTAGTATGTAACTGTGTTTGTAAAATATCTTTGATCGTCTTGTCATCTTCTCGTTCATAGGCACCTAACAAGAGAACTCCCTCATCAGATTGCAACGTTTGCAGTACCTCTGAAAGTGACTGTTCTACTGTTAATGTAGGTACATTAGGGCGACCACATTGTTGGCTTGCTTCTATGATAATCTTTTCCCATCTACTTTTCTTGGCGTTTAATTTTTTAGCATCATATTTAGCTACACAATGGACAGAAGATACACCGTAGATGTGATGAACGTTTAATTCCGTAGCCTTTTGCAATAAAAACTCGAACTTATCGCCTTTCAAAAAGGATTGAATTAATACTACTTTCATAGCTGATGTAGACATATCAAGGGTACGTAATCGTTTTGCCATATATATATCTGATTCCTCAGATATTAACACAAATTCACCTGTATTCCCTTCATGATTGCTCACAATAAACGGTTCCTCTTTAGAATGGCGCAATACATGAAAGAGATGATGTGCTGTATCTGCTGGTAATTGGATACTTTCATCAATAATGCCATCAATAAATATTTTTTCATATAATTCCTATCTTATGCCAAGGCAAAGGTATGCCAAGGGCCCTCTACTATTTCTTCGATAATAGTCCAGTGGTTAGTAATATACGGCATAATTTCATCATACCGATCGTCCACAATACCACTTATTATTAGTATACCATTATCGTGTAGTTTTTCCCTAATCATAGGCAATAAAATTTTTAGAGGATCTACTGTTAAATTCGCTAGTATAAGATGAGCTTTACCGTGAAAGTCATCGCTTAAATTGCCATGAATGATGGTTGCCTCAATACCATTATTTTCACAGTTTTCCTTGGCTTGTATAGCTGCCTCTTCTTCTAGGTCGATGCCCACTAGGTTAGGTATCCCTAAATGATGGGCTGCTAGTAATAAAATACCTGTGCCAGTACCAATATCTAGGCAAACCTGTTGGCTCAAATCTGTGGGAATACGGTGTATATATTTGCCTAATAAAGTGGCACAGTTTCTCGTAGTTTCATGGTCCCCTGTGCCGAAAGAAAGCTTTGTATCCATGGTCATTACCACATCTTGTTCTGTAGCGAGTGGATCTGTAGAGGCATCATAGCTTTGCCAAGCGGGACAAATCACCAATTCTTGCAACAATCTCGTAGGCATAATATATTGTTGCCAACTATGATACCATTGCTCATCGTCTACAGTTTTACTTACCATATCTTTATAAGAAATATTAGCATCTTGTAAAGCTGTTTCTATGATCTGTTTCCATTGCTTCTCATCTTTATCTACGCCTAAATAGATGGTCACACGGCTTAAGTTGGGGTTATTTTCTATTGTTTCTTCTATGTATCCATTACTCTCTATATTATTAAAAATGGCAGCCATTTCATCAATGACTGCCACTTCTACAGTAATGGATATTTCTATCCATTTCATAGATGACTCCTTACTTACCAAGTTTTAATCTTGGCAAAATAACTGTTTCACCTTATCACTTAAATTTTCTAATATGCTTTTGTTCACTTTCAAAGTATTTACATCTTCTTTGTTTTCTGCAGCAAACTCAACTAATAATTGACGTTGTTTATCTGTCAATTTTTTAGGTGTTTCCACAGTGACAACTACGTGTTGATCACCACGTTGGCTTGGTTGACGTAAATACGGAACACCTTGTCCTTTGATTCTGAAAGTAGTACCAGTTTGTGTGCCTTCAGGGATTTTTAACTCCACTTTACCTTCTAAAGTAGGAACTTGTATAGTAGCACCTAATGCAGCTTGTGAGAAAGAGATAGTTTGACGAAGTACAACATCATTACCACTACGTTCAAACTCCTTATCTCTGGCTACAGAAATATACACATACAAATCGCCTTTAGGACCACCTAATGTACCTGGCTCACCTTCACCAGATACACGCAAACGTGCTCCATCATCGACACCAGCAGGTATTTTAATTTCAATATCACGGCGTTTAATAGATTGTCCTTGTCCACGACATACTTTACAAGGTTTTTCAACAATTTTACCTTGTCCACCACATCGAGAACATGTGCGAACCGTTTGCATACGACCAAATGGCGTATTTTGAATAACAGCCTCTTGTCCGGAACCATGACAGTTTGGACATGTTTCTACTTTAGAACCAGGCTCACCACCTGTACCATGACAATGATCACACTCTTCATGGCGTTGTACATTAACTTTCATTGTCGTGCCAAACACAGCATCTCGGAATGAAATGCGTACATCTTGGCGTAAATCGGCACCGCGCTCTGGACCACGTTGACCTCGGCCACCACCGCCGCCGAACATGTCAAAGATATTACCAAAAATATCTTCAAATCCGCCACCACCGCCAAATCCACCAAAGCCACCGCCACCGAAGCCACCATTAAATCCACCAGCGGAGTTTCCTCCGCCAGCAGTAAAGGCATCATGACCGTATTGGTCATATTGTGCTTTTTTAGTGTCATCAGACAATACTTCATAGGCTTCATTCACTTCTTTAAAGTTCTTTTCTGCCTCTTCTGGATTGTCTCGATTTACATCTGGATGGTATTGACGTGCTTTCTTACGAAAGGCTTTCTTAATTTCATCTTGGGATGCATTTTTGTCGACGCCAAGGACGTCATAATAATCACGAGCCATTATCTATGTCCCTTCTTATTATTTTTTCTCTTCGTCAACTACAGTGTAGTCAGCGTCTACTACATTATCGTCTTGTTTAGGAGCTTCTTGTCCACCTTGTTCGCCTTGTGCTTGCGCTTGTTCGTACATTTTAGAGGACAATTCGTATAAAGGAGCTGTCAATGCTTCGCTATCAGCTTTAATTTTTTCAATATCGCCAGACTCAATAGATGCTTTTAACGTTTCTGTCGCTTTTTTAACAGCTTCTAATTGCGCTGCATCAGCTTTACCTTCAAAGTCTTTCACTGCTTTTTCAGCTTGGTATACCAAGTTATCAGCATTGTTTTTCACTTCTACTTCTTCTTTTTTAGCTTTATCTTCAGCTGCATGTGTTTCAGCTTCTTTTACCATGCGGTCGATTTCTTCATCGCTTAAACCGGAAGATGATGTAATTGTGATTGCTTGCTCTTTACCAGTACCAAGATCTTTTGCTTTTACATTAACGATACCGTTAGCATCGATGTTGAATGTAACTTCGATTTTAGGTACTCCACGAGGAGCTGCTGGGATACCGGACAATTCAAAACGGCCCAATGTTTTGTTAGCTGCAGCCATGTCACGTTCCCCTTGTAATACATGGATATCAACGGAAGGTTGGTTATCTGCTGCTGTGGAGAATACTTGAGATTTAGATGTAGGGATTGTTGTATTGCGGTCGATAATACGAGTGAAAATACCACCCATAGTTTCGATACCTAAAGACAATGGAGTTACGTCAAGTAACAATACGTCTTTTACTTCACCTACTAATACACCACCTTGAATCGCAGCACCGATAGCTACACATTCGTCAGGGTTGATGTTTTTAGTTGGTTCTTTACCTAATTCGCGTTTGATCGCATCTTGTACTGCAGGAATACGAGTAGATCCGCCTACTAACAATACTTTGTCAATTTCAGAAGCAGATAAACCAGCATCTTTCATAGCTTTACGAGTAGGTTCGATAGTTGCTTCTACAAGGTCACGAGTCAATTCATCGAATTTAGCACGAGTCAATGTTACGTCTAAATGTTTAGGACCTGTTGCATCCGCTGTGATGAATGGCAAGTTGATTTGTGTGCTGGCTACGCCAGACAACTCAATTTTAGCTTTTTCAGCAGCTTCTTTTAAGCGTTGGTCAGCTAATTTGTCATTGGATAAATCGATACCAGTTTCTTTTTTGAATTCGCTGATTAAATAATCCATAATGCGTTGGTCAAAGTCGTCACCACCTAAATGGTTGTTACCAGATGTTGCCAATACTTCAAATACGCCTTCACCCAATTCAAGGATAGATACGTCGAATGTACCACCGCCAAGGTCGAATACAAGGATTTTACCATCTTCACCTTTATCTACGCCGTATGCTAAGGCAGCTGCTGTAGGTTCGTTGATAATACGTAATACTTCTAAGCCTGCTACTGTACCAGCGTCTTTTGTCGCTTGACGTTGAGAGTCAGTAAAGTAAGCAGGAACCGTGATAACTGCTTGTTTTACAGGTTCGCCCAAATGAGCTTCTGCATCAGCTTTAATTTTTTGTAAAATCATAGCAGAGATTTCTTGTGGTGTATAGGATTTACCTTCTACATTCACTTTGTAATCTGTACCCATATGACGTTTGATAGAAATGATTGTGTTTTCAGGGTTGGAAACCGCTTGACGTTTAGCCAATTGACCTACTAAACGTTCGCCATTTTTCGCGAAACCTACTACGGAAGGAGTTGTTCTAGCTCCCTCTTGGTTTGTAATAACAGTTGGTTCGCCGCCTTCCATCACTGCGAAACAAGAATTTGTAGTACCTAAGTCAATACCAATTACTTTTGCCATTTAACATGACCTCCTAATACTTCTTCTAATATGTTAATTATAATTATTTATTACTTATCCATTGTGAACTACTTTCACCATCGCTGGACGTACCACACGGCCTTCTACAGTATAACCAGTTTGTAGTACTTCGCATACGGTGTCATCTTCCATATCTTCTGCTGGCACACGCATGATAGCTTGGTGATAATTTGGATCAAATGGTTGTCCCACAGCTTCGATGACTGCTAATCCTTGTTTGGAAAGGCTTGCCATCAAGCTTTGGTGAATCATTACAAATCCATCCATGAAAGCCTTTGTTTCCGGCGTTTCCGGTGCTGAAAGTGCTCTTTCAAAATTATCTAACACAGGGAGTAAATCTTCAATAACATGAGATTTAACAAAGACCCCTAGTTGTTCTTTTTCTTGGTTCGTACGACGTCTGAAGTTTTCAAAATCTGCTTGCAAACGCATGTATCGTTGCTCCCATTCTTTCGTAGGATCTACTGCTTCAGGAGCTTCTTCTTCCAAAACTTCCACTTCAGGAGTGACCGTTTCTTCTTGTTTATTTTCTTCCATACTTCACCTCTTTACAATATTTATCGTTTTCCTTGTAACTCTTCCATACACTTATTAATATAAGCGAGAATACCCATAATACGTCCATATTCCATTCGTGTAGGCCCTACGATGGCGAGGGTACCTACTTGATGAGGAACATTGAAACTTGCTTGGATGACGCTGATATCTTTCACCAGTTCGTTGGAGTGACCTATTTTTACATCGATAGGACTACTAGAGTTTGGCGTTAATAATTGGGTTAACTCATCTTGTTGTTCTAATAAGGCTAACAGTGATTGGGCCCGTTTAATATCGTTAAACTCTGGTTGTTCTAATAAGGATGTAGTTCCTATTGTATAGAAGAGTTTTCGCTTAGCAATGGCTCGATATAATGTGTCACAAAAAACTACATACGTTGTATCTTGTAAATCTAAAGTTACCCGCATTTTATCTAAGTTTTCTTGCGTAATATCCTGGATGGATACGTCATGGAGCACACTATTAAAGCGATGTGCATGTATAGCTAATTCTTCTTTATTAATAGGTTCCGTAAAATAAATTGGCTCATTATCCAAAGCACCTGTATTCGTTACCACCACCATGACCGCTCTATGTTCATCAATAGGCAGAACATGGATATAGGTTATAGTAGATGAATCATGGGCGGGAGCTAAAAACATACTCACATTATGACTAATACGAGAAATAAGTTTTGCTATTTCTACAAAAAAATCATCAAGTTCTTGTTGATGAGTCTGCCATAACTCTTGAATTACAGGAATATCTTCAGCAGCATCGTCTTCAAACCCCTGTAAAGTGTCTACATAGTACTGGTAGCCTTTTGCCGAAGGTATGCGACCTGCTGATGTATGAGGTTGTTCAAGAAAGCCAAGATCTTCTAAATCAGCCATTTCATTTCGTACCGTCGCAGGACTGATACCTAAATCATAATTCTTTGCGATTGTACGAGAACCAACCGGTTCCGCTGTTTTAATGTAATCTTGAATGATAGCACGCAGAATGCGCTCTTTCCTTTCATCCATAGTATCACCTCTTTATTATTAGCACTCACTAAGGTTGAGTGCTAACTACAAGATATATAGTATCATATTTACAACATATGTCAAGTGAAAAATTGGTGAAAGTTCAGTAAATACCGTATTAGTCAAAAAAACAAACTTTTTAATTGTTTGGTTTGGTGAGATATGTCAGTACTAATTTGGGCAAAGGGAAGAGCACGGCACATTCCTACACAAATTTACGTTCCACTGAGATTTGCTCCGGAACATGCCGTGCTCTTCTGGGGTTGTCATCAATTAGACTATTAACTTGACATACCTCACCAACGCATCCAATCTGGTGGAAGTTTGAGGGCGAGCGTTGCTGTGATCCTCTACGTTAGCTCTTACATAGTGCATTATATAGACATACCTCACTAACGCATCTACTCGGTGTGAGATTTAATCGATGTATACTCCCTTTTATAATTGTATCGTCATAGAATTGATAGTATAATGATATTAAGATTAAATATTGGTAACTATTAAGATATTAGGCTTTGTAAGATGCTAGGCCTTAGCTTAATCTTGTTTTAGATTAATGATTTCTATAAAGGAAAGGTAGTATATGAAATTTATTGTATTACAACGTGATGACATTGAAAATTTTGTACATGTCGAGCAAGCACAAGTTCATGATTTAATAAACGAAGATCATCATAACGAATTAGCACACATATTGGACTATGCAAAACACGGAGAAGAATTACAGTTCATAAAAAAAAGCAGTACGCTCCTACCTAAAGGACTACGACTGCTGTATATTCCACCCTTGGAAGAACTTGGTATCACTACAGGTGAAACTTCCATATCATTAGAATGGACTGGACTTGAAGAAGATACGTTATACATCATTAATGATGAAGAACCGCTTAAATTACGTATCACTAATCCAAAAGCTGGGGTGTACTATAAAACTATCCGTTAATTTACTCTCATTACCTAAGATATCGCATTTGATGTAATATAATACAGAATTCCTATGTTTCCATTTATAAGAATTAGTAGTAATTAAAATTGACATATATTTCTTCATTCACTAAAATAGAAACAGGAGCAGTGCAACAATCCCTACGGGGACCTGTGCGAAAAATCCCCCCCTCTGTTATATAGAGGAGGGGGATTTTTACATCGACGCATAATTAATTCAATCACGCCCCCAAAAGAACGCCATTAAGTGTAGTAGCCTTGTGGCGATTTTTTGCATATATTATTCTAATGCAAGAAGCGCGCGGTGTCCTCCTTCATAAACATTATGAAATACCGTTTGTGAGGAGTATACCGTGCTCTTCCTTTTAATATATTTAGTTTAGTTAGCCACAGGCTACATAACATCACAAGTGACGTTTTACTGAAATGGATTCCCCAATCGTTGTAATACATGCTCAAACTTCTCTTTTGGCTTCGCATTAGTGCTATACCATTCTAAAAGCTCTGAGATTTTCTGCTCTGCTTCTTCCGGGGATAATCCTTCTAGCAAGGTAATTGCTTTTCGAGGTAAGGCGCCGCTTGTGCCACCTGCTACTAAGGTAAAGCCATTTGGTTTTCCCACTAGGCCGATATCTTTAATCATGGATTCAGCGCAGCATCGTGGGCAACCGCTGATGCCGATGCGAATTTTATTCGGCATATCTTTGCCGTAGTGTTTTTGGTCTACCATAGTCGCCATCGGAATGGTTTCCATAAAGGCATGGCTACATCCATCTGTACCGCGGCATGCCACGATGGAGTTCACCGATTTATGTTGTACTTGCACCACTCCATCTGGTAAGTGTTCCAAGATGGATTCCTTTTGTTCTTTTGTAATGTTATAAATTTGAATGCCTGTAGGAACGATACGGAACTTTCCATTATGTTCTTTCGCTAGGCTAAAAATTGCCTCCATTTGCTCGTATGTGAACTCACTGAATAAGGCATGTAAAATAACTGCTGTTTTCATAAAATTCTCCTAAATTAACTGTATGGGCGTACATTCCTACTTAGGACGTAAGGAACTGACTAAACACATAATTCCCATGCTTGGCCCCTTCCTTAGTGAGACGATATGCATCATCTTCATAAACAAGCAATTGTTTACGTATTAGATCTGCAATGACAGATCCATATATATTATGAAAGTCTAGATTAAATCGACTTTCAAATAAACTAGGTACTAACCCCCACTTTGTGCGCAATGCAAGAAAGCAAAAATCTTCATAGGCACGAGGACTCGTGATAATTTCTTCCTCTATGCAAGGACTTTCACCCATTTCAATCTTATGGATGTAAGGTACGACGTAAGGAGTATTCTGAAATCGCCGATTCCCAACAAAGGAATGGGCACCAGCACCAAAGCCGATGTAATCAGCGCCATGCCAATATTTGATATTATGACGACTGAAAGCCCCATCTTTACCAAAACTAGCAATTTCGTATCTATCGAACATCTGTTTTTCTAACCCTTCTAAAAGATAGTCGTACATCTGTTCGCATATATCTTCAGACGGTAATATGACCGAATGATCCATAACTTGGCGATGCAATAAGGTACTAGGTTCCACTTGCAGGCCATAGATAGAGATATGATTTATGGGCAAAGACTGAATGACCTCTAGATTATAAGAAATGTCTTCCAATGTTTGTCGGGGCAATCCATAAATTTGATCAATACTAATATTGCGGAAGCCTACCTCATAGGCATCTAGGACAGATTGCTGTGCCATCTTTGCCGTGTGAGTTCGGTGCAATACACGCAAATGGTCATCACGAAATGTTTGCACACCGAAACTGATACGGTTGATGCCAAGCTCATATAAGTGTCGCAAGTATTGTGCATCCACCTCACCTGGATTTGCCTCTATGGTAATTTCCACATCGCTGTTGATGGTGTAATGCTTGTATACTGTCTCTAATATACGACTCAATTCCTTAATGGGCAATTCCGTCGGTGTACCACCGCCGAAGTAAATCGTATCAAAAGGCTCGGTTCCTAACAGGGATTGACTAGACTCAATCTCTTGTCGCAACGCATAGGCATAGACATCAAAATAGTCTTCTAATCCTTGGTACGAAGGGAAATCACAGTAGGTACACTTTTGACGGCAAAAGGGAATGTGGATATACATTCCCCTGTGACCTACTGGAATACGAGTTGTATTCATTAGTTTTCTACCTTCAAAATCGCCATGAATGCCTCTTGTGGAATCTCTACAGACCCTACAGCTTTCATCCGTTTTTTACCTTCTTTTTGTTTTTCTAGCAATTTACGTTTACGGGAAATATCACCGCCGTAACATTTTGCCAATACGTCTTTGCGCCATGCTTTTACCGTTTCACGTGCTACAATTTTTGTGCCTACTGCCGCTTGGATTGGAATTTCAAAGTTTTGACGTGGAATCAATTCTTTTAGTTTCTCAGCGAGAGCACGGCCACGTAATTGAGCGCGATCTTTGTGAACGATAATACTCAAGGCATCGACAGGATCTCCATTTAGCAAGATATCCATTTTCACCATTGGAGATTGTTGGTAGCCAATCAATTCATAGTCCAAGGATGCGTAGCCTTTCGTAGCAGATTTCAATTTATCGAAATAATCGTAAATGATTTCCCCTAGTGGCAAATGATACACGATGGATACACGGCTTTCATCAATGTATTCCATGCTGATGTATTCCCCACGTTTGTCCTGTGAAAGTTCCATAATAGCCCCTACATAATCTTTAGGGACGATAGTGGTTGCCTTTACATATGGCTCTTCTACATAGTCAATTTCAGTTGGTGGCGGTAATTTAGCAGGGTTATCCACTTCGATGACTTCCCCATTTGTTTTGTATACCTTATAGTTTACACTTGGAGCGGTCGTAATCAAGGATAGATTATATTCTCGTTCCAATCGTTCTTGGATGACATCCATGTGTAATAGCCCAAGGAAACCGCAACGGAATCCAAAGCCTAGTGCTAAGGATGTTTCTGCTTCGTATTCTAAAGCAGCATCGTTTAAATTTAATTTTTCTAGGGCATCTCGTAAGTTTTCATAATCTTTGGAATCTGTTGGGTATAGACCACAATATACCATGGACACGGCTTTGCGGTATCCTGGTAATGGTTCTTCAGCTGGATTATCTGCTTTTGTGATAGTATCCCCTACACGACAGTCACGAACATTTTTAATACTTGCCGCTACACAGCCTACAGAGCCACATGGTAATTCTTGGACTGGTAATAAATGCGGTGTAAATACACCTAATTCAGTGACCTCAAAATCCTTAGAACTGTGCATCATACGAATGGTATCTTTTACTTTCAAAGAACCTTCTTGCACGCGCACGTAAGCAATGGCACCTTTGTAGGAGTCAAAGCGAGAGTCAAAAATTAAGGCACGTGCTGGTTTATCAGAATGATCTGGTGGTGCAGGAATTTTCTCTACAATCGCTTCTAAGATATCCTGAATACCAATGCCAGACTTAGCACTGGCCAAAATAGCATCAGATGCATCTAATCCAATAACATCTTCGATTTCACGTTTTACACGTTCAGGATCTGCACTTGGCAAATCAATTTTATTAATGACAGGAATGATTTCCAAATCATGTTCCAATGCTAAATAGACATTGGCCAAAGTTTGCGCCTCTACACCTTGTGCAGCATCAACCACCAACAAGGCTCCTTCGCAAGCTGCCAAGGAACGGGATACTTCATAGCTGAAGTCCACGTGACCTGGTGTGTCGATTAAATTTAATGTGTATTCTTGTCCATCTATTGCAGTGTGCAATAAACGAACGGATTGAGCTTTAATCGTAATGCCCCGTTCCCGTTCTAGGTCCATAGAGTCTAAGACTTGGGCTTGCATTTCTCGTTTCGTCAAAGACCCAGTTTCTTCGATTAAACGATCCGCTAGCGTGGACTTACCATGGTCAATATGAGCAATGATACAAAAATTACGAATATGTGATGTACTCATGACTTCCCTTTCTAACAAACAATATCTATTACACCACCACCAAGAACTCGACTTCCTTCGTAGAATACGACGGATTGACCCGGTGTAATGGCGCGTTGTGGTTCCGTAAATTCAACTTTCATAGTACCGTCCTCTGTGAAAGTAACAGTACAGGGTGATGGTTTCGCGGCATACCGAATTTTACCTTCTGCTTGTAATGATGTGGGTACAACTCCGTCTAGGAAGTTATAGTTGTTACACAACATCGTGCGAGAGAATAAACTTTCATTAGGACCTACGATAACCTCATTCGTTTCGCCATCTAATTTCACAACATAGAGAGGATATGCATAGGCAATGCCCAAGCCCTTACGTTGTCCAATTGTATAATTGTATAATCCATTATGCGTGCCTAACACCTCACCATTTTCATGGACAATACGCCCTGATTTAGGTTTCGATTTCGATGTTTTTTCGATAAACCCTTGGTAATTGTGATTCGGCAAGAAACAGATATCTAAGCTATCTGGTTTATCCCATACAGGCAATTCTTTTTCATGAGCCATTTCGCGAGTTTTCGTTTTTGGTTGATTCCCCAAAGGAAAGACTAAATGTTTTAAAATATCTTGAGTTAATGTGTACAATACATAACTTTGATCCTTCGTTGGATCGTCACCTTTATGTAATTCATACCGCTGTGCTGCCTCGTTATACATAACCTGCGCATAATGACCTGTCACCATGTGTGTAGCCCCTAAGGATAAGGCACGTTGTAATAACAAATCGAATTTAATATTGCGATTACAGAACACGCATGGATTCGGTGTACGACCATTGGAATATTCCGTGATAAAGTAATCTACTACATTATCTTTGAAAATATCTTTCGCATCTACCACATGATGTTCAATACCAAGAAAATCGCACATCTTCTTCGCATCCACCACAGCTTGGGGAATTTCGTCTTCCTCCGTGTCACTTACCCACAAACGCAAGGTAATACCAAATACCTTATACCCTTGTTCTAATAACATTGAAGCGGTTAAAGAACTATCTACGCCACCGCTCATAGCTACTGCATATACTTTGTCCATATTATCTCCTACCATCAAATTGATACATCAAAACAGATTGAAAGTCTGAAGATGTATAATTGAACAAAAAATTATACTTATACATATCACTATATTATATCGTATTTTATGTAATAATGACAATATTTTAAACCCATAATTGGCTTAATTATCCGTTTCTCATAATAAAAAACCACCTACCTAAGTAAGTGGTTTAAAGATTTAATCTCTATGTTTTAATATCTCTTCAGCAGCCCCCAAGATTCCTAGCATGGAGTGCTCAAATACAAGTCCGCCTTGCATAAAGATGGTGTACGGTGGTCGTACGGGTCCATCTGCGCTCAGTTCGATGGAAGATCCTTGTACAAAGGTTCCACCTGCCATGATAATTTTATCTTCGTAGCCAGGCATATCTCCTGGGATTGGATGTACATGGGCATCTACAGGGCTATAGGCTTGCATACCACGGCAGAAGTATTCCATTTCTTCTGGTCCATGTAAGTTAATAGCTTGGATCAAGTCAAAACGTGGTGCATCGACTTTTGGAAATACCTCATATCCCAATAAGGTTCCCACCGCTGCTGTATAGACCGCCCCTTTTAGAGCTTGTAATACTACATGTGGTGCTAAGAATAGTCCTTGGAAGAATAAGCGATATCCCGGTGCGTAGGATCCCATATGGTCTCCTAAGCCTGGAGCTGTTAACTGATACCCCACTTGTTCCACTAGGTCATCTCGACCTACCACGTAGCCACCGGTAGGCGCAATACCGCCACCAGCATTTTTAATGAGGGAGCCTGCCATAATATCGGCTCCTACTTCTAGAGGCTCTCTAGTTTCTGTAAATTCACCATAACAATTATCCACAAAGGTTATGGTCTCAGGATTCACTTCTTTTACAGCTTTCACAATGATACCAATGTCTTCTACAGATAAAGGTTCTCGCGTACTATACCCTCTAGAACGTTGGATGACCACTACACGAGTGTTTTTTGTAACAGCTTGGCGAATGCCCTCTAAATCGTAAGTGTTATTCACCAAAGGAACTTCTTTATAGATGAAACCTTGCTCTGTTAATGATCCTGGCACATGGCGTGATGCACCAATGACGGATTGCATCGTATCATATGGTTGCCCTACAGCATAGACAAACTCTTTTCCTTTCGCCCCGTTTCCTAAGATAGCTTGCAATGTGGTGGCTAATGCATGGGTGCCGGACACAAAATGAGGACGGACGATGGCACGTTCTCCTTTAAATACGTGAGCAAATACTTCGTCTAGTTTCTCACGACCCACATCATTGTAACCATAGCCACTGGTGCCATTAAAATGATAATCTGAAAGCTGGCATTCTTTAAATGCTTCCAGTACTTTTTTTGTATTATATAACGCCACAGGCTCAAATTTTTTGAACTCTTTTTCAGCTAACTCAAGAGCCTGTTGACGGATTTCTTCTACAGTCATTCTATTCCTTTCTATGTATAGAAAACTCAAAACTAGTTTTAACCAGCTCCATAGCTTCCTCATAAATGCTTTCTTCACTGCGATTCGGAGTGATAGAAATCCACTGAATATATGGCATCCTTTTATACCACGTAATTTGCCGCTTTGCAAATTGTCGTGTATGTTGTTGGACTAATTCAATAGCTCGTTCTTTTGAATATTCCCCGTGAAAGTAAGGAATAATCTCTTTATATCCAATGCCTTTGAAAGCCTGTGAATCTGGTTTCACACCAGATTCCAATAGGTGTTCTACTTCCTCGAATAAGCCATCTCGAACCATATACTCTACTCGAAGATTAATCCGTTCGTATAGTTCTTCCCTGGACCGTTCTAAGCCGATGACAGGACCATGAAAGACTAATCCTTCTTTTGATGGCGTTAATAAGGCATGTCCCTCACCAGCTAAGACACACTCGATCGCACGGTATAGGCGATGTTTATCTTGAAATGGTAAGGTAAGACCTTCTTTTTCAGCCAATTCATTAGCATAGGCTTGCAAACCTTCTAATCCAGAGGTATCAAAAATGTTATCTAATTCAAGGCGTAAACTTTCATTGCGAGGCACATCTAAAAAGTCATAGCCCTCTAGTAAGGATTGCACATACAGCCCTGTCCCACCGGATAAAATGGGGATCTTACCATTTTTGTTAACAGCATCTATGACAGTGTTAGCTTGTGTATTGAACTCTGCCACACTATACGAGTCATTAGGCTCATGGGTATCGATGAAATAATGAGGCACTCTGTTCAATTCTTCAAGGGTAGGTTTGGCAGTGCCAATGGTCAACCCTTTATAGATTTGGTATGCATCCCCAGATAATACGGGAGATTGTAAGGTTTCTGCCATCCGCAAGGTAAGGGCTGTTTTCCCTACTGCGGTAGGCCCCAAAATAGTGATTAACTGATTCATCTTACCTCCTTTCATAGATACCATAGGCAATGGAACTATATTTACCACCTACCATTTCTATAGGTGGTATGTCTTTGAATAGACGACTGCCTTTGCGCTCTTTAATGACCAAACGTTTCGATTTTTCCAAGCCGAGTTCTACAATATCTGGATGTATCTTAGATTCTAGTAAATGACCACGCCACTGCTGAAATTGAGGACTTTCATAAACAGGATTTTCAAACATAGGGTCCAAATAGATAACATCATACCGATTAGGTTCTATCTGGTTTAAAAAATCCTGATAATTGCAAATGACCAGTTGAATACGGCGCAACGACTCTGTTACGCTTGGATTCTTATGTTGAAAGTGTCGAAATCCATAATTGGTGATATACCCCAAGATAGGATGTCCTTCAATAGCCGTATGACGTGTTAACTGTGGACAACCATAGCTGATAATAGCACTATCGGATCCTAAGCCGGCAGTACAATCTAAAACAGATGTGGCCGTTTCATAGCCGATAGCTCGCAGAAGATGGTCTGTATGTCCACGGTCGATTTCTAACAAGCGCAAATGTGCCATAGATAGATGAAATTGATGAGGTATTCCCTCTTTTGTTACAAAAGAAGGACCTTCCTTGGTCACTACTAAGGCACCCGCACAATGATGTGCATCTAATAATTCTTCCACGGACTGATGCTTACGCGGCACATAGGGCATTTGCAGGAGTTGACTTAGATCCTTAGCCTGTTCAATGAGATATGCATTTGTCTTTGAACTTGTGCTAATAAGATACATATTAACTCCGTAAAAATAATTTTCCTAATTCGTCTGGTGTAAATTTAATGATCGTAGGTCGTCCGTGAGGACACACATAGGGCTTTTCTGTGCTGAATAGGTCTTGCAGTAAAGCATCAATTTGTACCAAGTTTAGATTATGCCCCGCTTTAATGGCACCACGACAGGAAGCATAGGCCAACATTTCATGTCGTAATTGCGCTGCACTTGGACTTTGATGATCATGCATATAGGAAAATACGTATTGTAAAATCTCTGGAACTTTACTTTCAATAATATCCACAGGATGACCATCAATACGTAAGGAAGTGGGTCCTCCTTGGTCTACTTGGAATCCTAAGTCTAACAATGCATCTCTCTGTTCTTCCGCCAATGTTAATTCTTCCTCGCTAACATCCATGTACATAGGCATTAATAATTCCTGCATAGGAATGGACTCGGATGATTTGCATAGTTTGTCATACCGCACACGTTCGTGCGCTGCATGTTGGTCGATAATGTATAAATCATCGCCTTTTTTTGCCAAAATATAGCAAGAGGCTACTTGGCCCATAGGAAGTAATCCGTGATTAGCTACTGTTTTACTAGCATTAGTATTATATGAATTACCATGATCAGTATCATAGGAACTATCTATACCAAGAGCATCTCCAGTACGAGAATCACCTGCTAGACCTTGTACTGTACTTAAATATATCGATACGGATTCATTTCCAGCATGGTTTATATATGGCTCTACAGAACTTGGTACTAAATTAGGCCGTGATTCACGGATAGCTCTGAACCGATCTTTATCCTCTTGGGTATAACTTTTAGGCACAAAGTTTTCATTTACATCTAGGGTTTTGTTAAAGTTACCTTGCTCATACACAGTGCGCTGTGGCGCTGTATATCCCTTTTGACGGATTGTATCCACGAGAGCCTCTGTTTTTTCACGCATCACTGTAAATCCTTGGGAACGTCCAGTGAATACTTTATCGTAGTCGATGGCTGTAGCAATGGTTTCTTCTTGCTGGCTAGTCCTGTGATGAGTCGGATGTTCTAAGGCTTGTAAAATACTGTTATACACTGCTTTAAAAACCGGCTTATCGTCAGAGAATTTCACTTCACTTTTTCGTGGATGTACATTGATATCTACGGTCCCTGGAGGTACTACAATTTGTAACACTACCAAGGGATAGCCACCCTTCGGTAATAGGGCATGGTACGCTGTATCGATAGCCTTGTAGATAGCTTTGTCGGAAATAACACGTTGGTTTACGATGGTCGTCTGCCATTGACGGCTACTTTTTAGTACCGTTGGCTTGCTGACCACACCTTCCACATAAATACCTTCCGCCTCATAAGCAATGGGAAATACGTCTTCACTGACTTTAAATCCATAGAGAGCGGCGATAGTATCCACCATCTTATGATTCCCTGGTGTCATGATGGTAACTCGTGTATCAACAATACATTTGAAAGCAATATGGGTGTGGCTCAGTGCCAGTTTGCCAATCATATCTTGAATCTTATTCGCTTCTGTACGAGTAGATTTTAAAAACTTTCTACGAGCAGGGGTGTTATAAAATAAATCTTTCACCTCAATGGAGGTGCCCACTGATGTGCCACATGGATCGCAATCTACCATATGACCACCTTCGATATAAATCCGTGTGCCCATAGTATCCGTTTCCTGACGAGTCCGTAAGGTAAACTTAGATACAGAAGCAATGCTGGCAATCGCTTCACCACGAAAACCTAAAGAGGCAATATCGTATAAATCGTCGGCACTGCGAATTTTACTAGTAGCGTGACGCAATACGGCTAGCCGTGCATCTACTTCGGACATACCGCACCCATTGTCGGTGATACGCATGTATTCGATGCCACCTTCTGCAATTTCTACTTCAATGGAAGTAGCCCCTGCATCGATAGCATTTTCTACTAACTCTTTGATAACAGAGGCAGGGCGTTCTACCACTTCGCCAGCTGCTATCTGATTAATAGTCGTTTCATCTAGGACATGAATGGTTGGCATTACTTGCCACCTCCTTGTTTCGCCTCTTCCTGTAAACGATATAATTCACTGATGGCCTCTATGGGTGTCATACTCATTATGTCTAGCTTTAATAATTGATCCAGAACAGGTTGTGTAAATAAATCACCACTCCCGAATAGAGGGCCTGTAACACTTTGTTTTTCTTTTTCTTAGGCACTGCTTCCGATACCACTTTTCCATCTTCCAAATGAGATAGAATTGCGTTAGCTCGATCTAGAACAGCCTTAGGAAGACCTGCTAATTTAGCCACATGGATACCATAACTGCGGTCTGCTCCACCTTTTACAATGCGGCGCAAAAATAGCACATCATTGCCTTTATCCTTAACCGCCACCGTATAGTTTTTCAGTTTACTATATTGGTCTTCCAGTTCAATCAATTCGTGATAGTGAGTAGCGAACAAACTTTTACAGTGAATGGTTTCACAAATGTGCTCCACCACGGCACGAGCAATACTAAGACCATCAAAGGTAGACGTACCACGGCCGATTTCATCGAGAATTACTAGACTGTTGCACGTTGCATGTTCTAGGATATAGGATACTTCTTTCATTTCCACCATGAACGTACTTTGGCCTGTGGAAATATCATCGCTGGCACCGACGCGGGTAAAAATTCTGTCCACAGGAGCAATGGTGGCTTCTCTAGCAGGAATAAATGAGCCAATTTGCGCCATAATCATGAGCAAAGCCACTTGACGCATATAGGTAGATTTACCTGCCATGTTAGGACCTGTGATGAGGATAAACTCCTCTTCGGAATGGTTCAACACCACATCATTAGGAATGAACAATTCCTGTTTCAGCAAGGTTTCAATCACTGGATGGCGACCATCTTTGATGGAAATCGCCCCATTTGTAACAATAGTAGGACATACATATTTATTAGTAAAGGCCACTTCCCCTAAGCTCAAAATCACATCTAACTGTGCAATGCCACGAGCCGTTTCTTGAATCTCTTTAATATGTGCTTTAGCAATCAAACGCAAGTCTTGGTACAAAGAATATTCCAACTTTTGAATCTGTTCTTTTGCATTGAGCATTTTTATTTCAAACTCTTTTAGCTCTGGCGTAATATAGCGCTCTGCATTGGTTAAGGTTTGCTTACGAATGAAATAATCTGGTACGAGACCCACTTGCCCTTGGGATACTTCAAAATAGTATCCGAATACTTTATTGTATCCTGTTTTTAGGCGAATCCCTGTAGCCTGTTTCGCCTCTTCTTCTAAGCGATGTAGCCACTCTTGACTATTGGTAGCCAAAGAACGCAATTCATCTAATTCTGCACTGTATCCATCACGGATAACATGACCATCTTTCAACGCCAACGACGGCTGATCCACAATAGCGCGTGTTAATAGGTCACATAGGTCATTATGGGTGTGAATCATACTATGACAGTCTTGAAGAATATTAGAGGTACAATGTTGTATTACCTCTTGAATCATCGGTAAGACCCGCAAAGATTCTCGCAAGGATGTAAAATCTCTAGGAGACACACTCCCCGTTTCTACACGGCTTAGAATGCGTTCAAAGTCATAGACAGAAGTTAATAAAGAACGCAGTTGACTACGCATGGTCGGATTATCAATAGATTCACCTATGCCCATTTGACGGCGTACGATGCGATGGATATCCATTAAAGGATGCTCAATCCACTGTTTCAACATGCGAGCCCCCATAGGGGTTAATGTTTTATCTAGTACATCTAGGAGCGTACCTTTTTTAGATCCATCTCGAACATTTCTTGTAATCTCCAAATGGCGTAAACAAGATGTGTCCAATATCATGCGGTCTCCCACAGATAGTTGGTGCACATAATTAATGTGAGACGTATCTGTTTTAATAATTTCTTGTAAATAGAGAATGACATAACCTAAGGCTTCTAATACATCTTCTTCTAGCAAGCCGGCGTCAGAAAAATGTTCACGACCTTTTAGACGAATATTGTCTATAGTTTCTGTAGGCGTGAACGGAGACAAGGCTATGCCTGACATTTGACGTGTCAAAAAATCTTGGATACTAGTAGGTAATTCACTACTACCAGCTAGGATAAGCTCTTTTGGTTGGTACATAGTGAAAGCATCAAATAAAGAACTTTCACTAGAACTATCCATACGTTCCCAAATCACTTCACCAGTAGTGATATCTGTGAACAACACAATGCGCTGCCCCCCTGTTTCATAGGTCAAGGCTAAGAAATTATTTTCCCCATCTTTTGTACCGTTTTCACTGAGTACTGTACCTGGTGTGATAACCCGGATCACATCACGTTTTACGATTCCCTTTGCCTCTTTAGGATCTTCCACTTGTTCACAGATGGCTACCTTGTATCCTTTACTGATGAGTTTTTCAATATAGGATTCCGCAGAATGGAAGGGAACGCCACACATAGGAGCTTTATCTTCTTCACCCGCATTGCGACCTGTTAAGGTGATATTCAATTCTCGTGATGCGGTGATAGCATCGTCATAAAAAAGCTCGTAAAAGTCACCTAACCGAAAAAATAATAGTTCCTTCTCATAGCGAGCTTTAATACTAAAATACTGCTCCATCATAGGCGTTTGTTTCTTGCCCATCCTGCTAACTCCTTTCTATAGTACAGTGCCGTATAATACCCACGTTTGCCCTTTATCGATACGTACATCGATAGTATCCCCAATTTTTAAGGTCTCTTGTTTAGGGAATAGGACCATTTTATTGCCCGATGTACGTCCAAACCACATGTTTTCATCAGTACGGCTCGGTCCTTCTACGATGATATCGTAGACCTTGCCTTCCATGGCCTGATTCAACTCGAGGGAAATCTCATTTTGCACATCCATCAAGGCTTGTAAGCGAACACGTTTCACTTCCTCTGGCACTTGCTCTTCAAATTCCGCCGCTGGAGTACCAGAACGTTTGGAATAGATGAAAGTAAATGCCATATCATAGCGTACATCTTTCAATAATTGCAATGTTTGTTGGAAATCTTCCTCTGTTTCTCCAGGGAATCCAACAATAATATCTGTAGTGATAGTAACTCCATCGATTTTTTCACGGCAATATTGCAACAAATCTTTATATTGTTCCACAGAATAATGACGATTCATGCGTTTCAAAATATTGTCAGATCCAGACTGCACTGGTAAATGCAATTGTGTCACAATATTAGAAGAACGACCTAAGGCATCTACCATGCCTTTCGTCATATCTTGGGGGTGGCTTGTCATATAACGAATACGCTCGATACCTGGAATGCCATCTAAGGCATCTACTAAAGTACCAAAGTCTGTACCATCTTTAAAATCCAAACCATAGGAGTTTACGTTTTGTCCCAACAAAGTGATTTCTTTAAAGCCCTTTTCACCTAGTTCACGCACATCCTTCACAATGGACTCTACAGGACGGCTAATTTCACGGCCCCGCACATGGGGTACGATACAGTATGTACAGAACTTATTACAACCATTCATAATTGGTACCCATGCAAAGAAGTACCATTTGGTTTCGCCGCTAGTTCTGGTAATACAGTGTTATCCATTTCTACATTGACTTGGCGTTTTTTCGTACGTTGCACTTCTTTTACCATTTCATTGATATGTTGGATATTATGCGTACCCAATACAATATCAATATGAGGTGCTCGTTTGAACATATCCGCTTGGTTCTTTTGTGCCATACAGCCAGTGATGGCAATGATTAAGTTTTTATTCTTTTCTTTCAAATGCTTTAACTCGCCAATACGGCCATAAATTTTATTTTCCGCTGTTTCACGAACGCAACAAGTATTTAAAATAATCAAATCCGATGAATCTACATCTTCTGTAGGTACATATCCAACAGACTCTAATTGATGTGCCAATCGTTCTGAATCACTTTCATTCATTTGGCAACCATATGTATAAATATAGTATGACTTCATATTACTCCTTATGCTTGTATTTTACTTTTGATGGCTCAATGGTGCCACCTACCTTAATGGCAAGCCTTTCGATAGACATGCCTGTAATATATTCAATTTCTTGACGTATCGTTTTTTGCAAGGTATCCATGATTTCCTTTACCACGAATCCTAGCATAACGGTAACGTCAATTTGTAAGATTAAACCATTAGTGACTTCTTTACTTTTCTTAATGTCCATACTGCGTACATCTGTCACACCTGGAGATTTTTCAATGCTATTCCTGATGAGTGCTTGAATCACTGCATCTTCAAAAACTAGTTTTCCATAATAGCTAAAAGCTGGACGGATAACAGATTTTTCCCATCCTTCATCTTGTTTCGAAGATAATCTAGTTCTTCGCCAGAAAGATTTAATAGGGTCAATTAAAAAGCCTTTAAAATGAGGCTTCAATTCAACAGTTGGAACGGGAATAATATGCTTTCCTTCCTTTAATCTAGCGTGTTGTGCTTTTTCAATATCTTTTGGGGTGGCTACATCTTCAATATGGATATAATAGGACGGCCCAGGGATGCCGAGGGCTTTCGTGATTTTTCCAATCATATTTTCCGACGTACCTAATATCATAAGGCGTTCTGGTTGAATTTCATCTAGCGCTTTTCTTACGCTTTCTACCTGTTTTTTATCCTGAAAGATAGCACGTCGAACTGCTTTAATGCGATTTTCTTCTTTTTTTGCAGAAAAACCACCTACAATACGATTATTATGAATTAAAATTCCATCATCAATGATACAAGATGCGTGATGTTCATGTGCCACCACCAATGCTCTATGACTTTTACCTGTTCCGCTAGGGCCAATAAATGCGATTACATCCATACTACACCTCTATGCTCCTTGTAAGGCTTTCATAAAATTAGCTACCCACTCATGTTGTATTTCGTATTCTCCAAGACCGATACTTTCAGGGAAACGATCTTGAATGCCATGAAAGTCGGATCCACCAGATATTAACAATCCTCGAGTCTCTGCAATCTTGCGATATTTAGTA
>NZ_AFUJ01000001.1:0-30122 GCF_000221605.1 Veillonella sp. oral taxon 780 str. F0422
AGGTCTAGTAACTCATTCACATAGGTATCATTCTCCACTAGTTTCGGGTGTGCAAGTACAGCTATACCACCAGCACGATGAATCAAATCAATGGCTTGTTGAGGCTCATACTTTTCTTTTGGTACAAAGCAAGGACCTTTTGGGTTTAACATCGTATCAAAGGCTTCTCCTACGGTTTCCACATACCCATGAGCAATAAGTAATTGCGCAATATGAGGGCGTCCAAAGGACACTGCATCAGTGAATGTATTTACTAATTCCTCGTAGGAAATATCATAGCCTGCGTCCGCACATTTATCTACCATTTTATGAATTCTAGAGCGTCGCACTTCTTTAAAATGAGAAATATAATCCTGTAGTTCTGGATGCTCTAAGGAAAACTGATATCCCAACACATGAACTTCTTTTTCATGGTAATAGGTACTAAACTCGCAACCATGAAAGATTTGAATCCCTGTTCTATCATTTGTCGTCAATTGCGCATAGGCTCCTACTTCATCATGATCTGTAATAGAAATAGCTTGTAAACGCTTTTCCTTTGCTAATGCCACCAAATCTCTTGGCATATATGTACCATCTGATACATTCGTATGCATGTGGAAATCGACTAACATAGACTTTCCTTTCTTAACGATTTTGTTCTTTCATACGGCGCTGAATATCTCGTTTTGCATCACGTTCCGCCATATCTTGTCGTTTATCATAATTTTTCTTACCTGTTACAAGGCCAATAGTGACTTTAACATATCCATGACTATAGTGAAAGTTCAAGGGAATCAAAGAGTAACCTTTTTCTTTTACTTGCCCTAATAATTTATGAATCTCCCGTTTATGCATAAGCAATTTACGTGTCCGTTCTGGCTCATGATTAAATTGATTGCCTTGCTCGTATTTACTGATATGTACTTGGTATAAGAAAAGTTCACCATGTTCAATGCGGCAAAAACTATCTTTTAAATTGATGCGACCAGCTCGAATGGATTTCACTTCCGTTCCCGTAAGGGCAATCCCTGCTTCATAGGTTTCATGAATGTGAAAGTCATGCCTAGCTTTGCGATTATCTACAATTAATGCATTGTTATCTTTCGCCATTACCGTTTCCTCTGTTTCTTTCCTTTTTATGATTACTTTTTTTGTGTATCGTTTCATAAAATGCTGTTTTCTTTTTTGTATCCAACTTGCGTAGCATTCGCTCTACCGCTTTCGTGGTACCTGTCGTTTCTATTATATCATGAGTTTGTCTATCTCGACTTTTTCGTTTCTCTTCTCTTTGCTTCTTATAGGATTTTCTATTTCCCCGTTTCGGTTTTGAAAGTGACTCTTCACGACCTTGTCCTCGCCGTAAGTATCTATCGATGTATTCCACTTCACCAATGACAAAATCGATTTGGCGAAGCTCTGTATCAGCTTTAATCAATGTTACTGTCACCGGTGTACCTAAGTGATATTCCTTGCCACTTCGTCTACCATAGGCCATATAATGTGGCTCGTCAAAGACATAATGGTCATCATCCATTAAATTATACGGTACTAAACCATCTACCCCATTATTAAGTTCAATAAATAAACCAAAGGCAGTAATTGAACTTACATGTCCCTCGAAACTTTCACCAACATATTGCGCCATATACTGAACCTTTTTCATATCCAAAGTTTCTCGTTCTGCTTCTGTAGCAATTTGTTCACGCTCTGAGCAATGACTGGCACTATGTGTTAAATAGGACTCATCAGCAATCGGCGCGAGTCGTTTTGGTTTGCCTTCTAGGACATAGCGCAATAGTCGATGAATCATCAAATCTGGATAGCGACGGATAGGTGATGTAAAATGGGTGTACGTAGAAGAGGCCAGACCAAAGTGTCCCATATTCTCCGAGCTGTATTTTGCTTGTTGCATAGAACGAAGGACCATGATTTGTACCACAGGTTCAATCTCGGTATCAGCCACAGATTGTAATAACTCTTCAATATGCTTAGGCTCAACCTTAGGCGGCAGTTTTACAGGATATCCTGCATGGTGTAATACCGTAATAAGTTGTTCTAACTTCGTATCTTTTGGTTCTTCATGAATACGATACACAGAAGTATCTAACCGTTCACTAAGAAATGTAGCTACCGTTTCATTGGCTAATAACATACATTGTTCGATTAATTTTTCTGCAATGGTTCTATCTTTTCGTACGATTCGTTGCGGTATGCCTGTAGTATCTAAAAGAACCTTATATTCTGGGAATTCAAAACTTATGGCTCCTGCTTGTTGACGCATTTTCATTAATTGGTATGCCAATGTTTCTAGGGTCCGCACCATTGCCATGAGTGGTGCCAAATCATCAGGAATGATGTTTTCTTCTAAAGCTAAGTAGATTTCCTTATAGCTACAACGACGAGTGATATGAATAATGGATGGCTTTATGGAATAGCGCAACACTTTACCTTGAGGACTTACTTCCATAATACAGGACATGGCATAGCGATCTTCCTTGGCTTGTAAGGAACAAATACCGTTTGATAGTTCCACTGGTAACATAGGGATCACACGATCCACCAAATACACACTGGTGCCACGGCGGTATGCCTCTTGGTCAATGATTGATCCAGCTGGCACGTAATGGCTAACGTCTGCAATATGAACCCCTAATTCAATGTTGCCATTGTCCAATAATTTCGCATGCACAGCATCATCTAAATCCTTCGCATCTTCTCCATCGATGGTGATCATTTCTTGGTGGCGCAAATCTAAGCGGTCTGTATCATCAGTAACTGTGAAAGAAATCTTCCGGGCCTCTACTTGCACATCTTTTGGAAACTCTTTTGGCAAATTAAAGGTAGCCATCACTGACAAGACATCTAAATCTGGGGTAGAACTATCCCCTACAATTTCTACAATTTTTCCTTCTGCTTTACGATTTTCTTCTGGCCAAGCAGTTAATTCTACCACTACAGTAGCACCACTTCTAGCATCTAAAGTAGCTTCTAAAGGAATATAAATATCCTCACCTAATCGTTCATTATGAGGTGTAACAAATCCACTTGTTTTTAGACGCTCAAAAACACCTACTACACGATTCGTATTTCGAGTCACAATACGATGGATAATACCTTCAGCTTTTCTCTCACTAGTTCCTTTCCGTTTGATTATATATTCTACTTCATCATCATGCATGGCTGTGCCTGAGCATCCATTGGGAATGAATACATCTGGTAAGTGTCCCTCTGTAGGTATAACAAATCCAACCCCTTTTTTACTAGCTTTATAGATACCTAGTAATTTCCTATTTTCTGTTTTTTGATAGGTTGCATATTCACCATCTTTAATGCAAATAGAGCCTGCAGTTTCTAAATCATGTAAAACAGAAAAATATGCTTTAATTTCCTCATCTTTATAGCCCAAGATGAAAGGAACATCTTCTATATGATAAGATTCAGGCCATATATCTCTAAAAAATTGTAAGATTTCGTCTCTCATAGTACCTCAATATATCTATAAAAAAACCTACCATAGGGTAGGGTTTTTTGTGTATTAATAAGAACTTAACACTAAATCTAATGCTAAGCTAACCAAAATGAATAGTGTCGCTAACACAACTGTACACCGTGATAAGAATCCATCTACACCACGTTCTTTCCCACCGAATACGGAATCAGCTGCGCCAGAAACAGCACCACCCATACCTGCACTTTTACCGGTCTGTGCTACTACTACCACAATTAAAAGAATAGAAATAATAATTTCAACAACCATTAGAAAATCTCTCATGAATCTCTTCCTTTCTGTATTAACGGTTATGCCCGAAGTAAACTTCCATTTTTTTCTTTACTCGTTGCAATGCATTATCAATAGATTTTATAGAACGATGATGTTCTTCTGCCATTTCTTGGTAGGATTTGGCATCCATATATCCACGTAATACATCCCATTCTAGAGGGCTCAGAACAGCCTCCATCACTTCTTTAATAAGAGCGTATTGCTCTCTATTAATAACTACTTCCTCTGGGTCTAAATTTTTTTCTGTTTCCAGTACTTCTATTAAAGTTCGCTCTGAATCATCATAGGCTGGTTTATTTAAAGAGATATAGGAATTCAAAGGAATGTGCTTTTGACGACTAGCCCCTTTGATAGCAGAAATGATTTGTCTTGTAATACATAATTCAGCAAATGATTTAAAACTGACCTCACGGTCTCGATTATAGTCTCTCGTTGCTTTATACAAACCAATCATACCTTCTTGAATAATATCTTCTTTATCAGCACCCATTAAAAAATAGGACCTAGCTTTAGAGCGTACAAAATTTTTATATCGTTGAACAATATAATCAGTAGCAAAATGATTGTTTTCACGTTGATAGATATCAACAATCTCTTCATCAGATAATGATGAAAACCTATCAAACTCAGCTACTGTTTCTGTTTCATATGACATAGGATTCCTCCTGTGACTCTGTACTAGGAATGATATTTAATAGTATACACTATCTTTAAAAAAAAGTACATATTACATTTGACTTTCACAAGATATATCTATATAATTATAAGACAATAATTATGTATGGGGACGTAAAGGTTTCGACAGGTATGGATGTATCTTAGAAAGCGAGCTGGTGTCTCACTTGACCATAAAACAGTGAAACTTAAATTAAACGCAGAAGAAAATTTTGCATTAGCTGCATAAGCTACGTCACACCTTCTCTCGCCCGTGGAGAGGGATGTGGCGTCAAACTACGGGCTAGCTAGTTCTATCCGCTCAATTAGAGCTAGTTAAATCTCATGAGCTAGAATAGCTTAGGTTGTTGATGTCCAAACACTATTCGAAGTTAAAAACATCAACTGCGCTCGGAGAGGTCTAGGGGGCAACATGTTTGGACAGGGGTTCGACTCCCCTCGTCTCCACCACAATACAAAACAAGATAACCGCTTATTCATAAGTGTTCGCAGGTGTTCGCGAATGCGATGAATAAGCGGTTTTTTGTAATTAAAACGACTCATCAAGTTATCCTCGATGAGTCGTTCTCTCTTATTCTATGCAGTTCAATGTGTGCAATTAAATGCTATATCCATCTTTCAACAGACGAAGTAATCCTTGTACAGAGGTACTTACCTCATCAATTTTAAGAGTGCTTGTAGAACCATCTTTACGAATACGTAATTCTACTTCGCCAGATTCGATAGTATTTTTACTTACCGTGATGCGTACAGGATAGCCAATCAAATCTGCATCTTTAAATTTAACACCTGCACGGTCCTTACGATCATCCAATAGTACATCAACACCAGCTTGTTTCATCTCTTTATACAAGCGTTCGCTCACTTCCATCAAAGCATCATCTTTCGCATTAATTGGAACGATAACAACCTCGAATGGAGCGATCGCTACTGGCCAAATGATACCATTTTCATCATAACTTTGTTCAATAGCAGCTGCCAATGTACGTCCTACACCGATACCATAGCAACCCATTTGGAATGGAGTTGGACGGCCACCTTGGTTCAATACTGTGGCATTCATAGATTCAGAGTACTTCGTACCCAATTTAAATACTTGACCTACTTCGATACCTTTATCGATGCGAAGTTGACCACCGCATTTAGGGCATGGATCATCGAGAGTAATCAAACGAATTGGTGCCACAATGATATCATCTACATTGAAATCTCGGTTAGGATTGACATTGATATAATGCGCATCTGCTGTATTAGCACCACCACATACATTATGTAAGTTCATCACTGTTTCATCCACTACAATGGCAAACTCTTCTGATTGTGAAAGTCCCACTGGGCTAATGAATCCAGCTGTTAATCCTACACGTGCTAAGTCTTCTGGGGTTGCCATTTCTGGCTCAATGCCACCTTCTACAGCTCGTTGTACAGCGATTTCATTCACTTCATGGTCACCACGAACAATGGCAAGAATAACTTTACCTTCAATGTTGTAGACTACTGCTTTAATTGTTTTTTCCAATGGCAATTGTAACATATCGGCTACCGCTTGAATTGACTTAGCATCTGGTGTAGATACTGTTTCCAATGCTTTAGATTCTTCTGTATCCACTTCCAATGCTTTTGGTTGGCCAATTTCAATATTTGCAGCATAATCACATTTTGTGCAGTGGATAACATCTGCTTCGCCGGATTCCGCCAAAGCCATGAACTCAAAGCTACCGGAACCACCAATAGCACCATTATCTGCTTCTACTGGTTTACATGTTAAGCCACAACGTTTGAAAATTTTACTATATGCCTCATACATATCCCAAAAAGACTTGCTCATACCTTCTTCATCGATGTCAAAGGAATAGGCATCTTTCATGATAAACTCACGGCTACGCATCAATCCATAGCGTGGACGACGTTCATCGCGATATTTATTTTGAATTTGATATAAACTTAAAGGTAATTGACGATAGGAATTGACTTCTCCTCGAACTAGATTAGTTACCATTTCTTCATGAGTTGGTCCTAAGCAATATTCACGGCCATGACGATCAGAAATGCGCATCATTTCTGCGCCATACGCAGCCCAACGACCAGATTCTTCCCATAGTTCACTAGGTTGTAAGATTGGCATCATGATTTCTTGGCTATTGATAGCTTCCATTTCTTCACGAATGATTTCATTAATTTTATGAATACTGCGCCAAGCCAATGGTAAATAAGTATATAATCCACCTGCTACTTTACGAATAAAACCTGCACGCAACATTAACTGTTGGCTGATTACATCAGCATCGGAAGGCATTTCACGTAATGTCGGTGCATATAAGCGACTTGCTAACATAACATACTCCTTTATATTCTATATGATTCATACTCTTAATTATCTTCTAACGTTAAAAGATATTGATCGATTTCAGCAAATAAGGTATCTACCAACTCTTGTTCTGGTACAGTTTTTAATACTTTTCCTTTACGGAAAATAATACCTTGTCCTTTACCTCCTGCAATACCAAAATCAGCTTCTCGTGCTTCTCCAGGTCCATTTACTACACATCCCATAACAGCTACACGGATTGGGGCTTTTATAGCCTTCAAACGTTCTTCAACAATGTCTGCCATATTGAATAAATTGACTTGACATCTGCCACAGGTAGGACAAGAAATCATGGTCGCTCCAAAGGTACGAAGTTCCAAAGAACTTAAAATAGTTTTTGCTACCTCTACCTCATGGATTGGATCGCCCGTTAAGGACACACGAATGGTATCACCGATACCATCTGCTAAGAGTGTTCCAATACCGATAGAAGATTTAATCGTTCCTTGTTTGATAGTGCCAGCTTCTGTTACACCTAAATGCAATGGATATGGTATTTTGCTGGATAATTTGCGGTAAGCTTCAATCATCAAAGGTACATCTGTAGCTTTAATAGAAACTTTCATTTGATCATATTCTAAAGATTCTAAGATACGAATATGTTCTAAAGCGGTTTCCACCATACCATCAGCGGTAGGGTGTCCACCATGAGCGTCTAATACATGTTGTGGTAAGGATCCAGCATTGACACCTATACGAATAGGAATCAACTTCGGCTTAGCTTTTTCCACAACTTTTACCACATTATCGATACTACCGATATTTCCTGGATTAATGCGAAGCCCATCGATCCCACTATCAATAGCTTGTAGTGCTAAGCGATAGTCAAAATGAATATCCGCAATTAATGGAATCATGGCACGTTCTTTAATATCTTTGATGGCTTTTGCGGCTGCCATATCAGGAACAGCTAAACGAACTAGTTCACAACCAGCGGTAGCCAAGCGATTAATTTCTTCAATAGATTGCTCAACTTTTACAGGATTTGTAGTAATCATTGATTGGATGCTGACAGGTGCGTGATTCCCAATATGGACGGTACCCACTTGAATACCCTTTGTCGGTTTACGTTCTATCATAGTATACCTCTAAAATAGTCTTAGAATATCTTGGAATGTAGAATATACAAATACTAACAATAATAGGCCTACTCCAGTCATTTGAATGTATTGCAATGCCTTTTCTGGCAGTTTACGACCCGTAATACCTTCCAGAATCAACAACACCAAATGTCCACCATCTAGTACAGGAATTGGCAATAAATTGATTACGCCAAGATTTAAACTCAATAAGGCAGTGAATAACAGCAAACTGATAAAACCATGTTGTGCTACTTGCCCCGCCATTTGTGCTACACCGATAGGTCCAGCTACATCGCCTTTACTGTGCCCTGTTACAATATTCCATAAACCTTGTACCATATCAGCAAGAGTAGATCCAGTGTGTATTAATGCTTGCACTGCAGATTCACCAATACCGTACTCTTTTACTTCTAATACTGGATTGATTCCGATAACGGCTCTATCACCAGATTCACGAGGAATGACAGTGGTAGATATACTCTCACCATTTCTATCTAATGTAACAGATACTACATGATTACTATGACCTTTCAGAGACTCTGTAATATCTTTCCATTCTGTAATGGGTTGACCATTGATGGATACAATTTTATCTCCTTTTTGGATACCAGCTGTAGCTGCTGGATTTCCTGCTAAGGTATCTCCGATAATTGGTTCATGAGATGGAATTGTGGTGCCATGAAAGGCGAATACAAAAAAGTATATCACAATAGCCAACAAAAAATTAAATGTAGCACCTGCAGCGATCACGATAAATCGTTGCCATACAGGTTTGCTGTTGAACCCACGGTCACCTGCATCTTCAGAAGGATCCATACCAGCAATTTTGTTGAATCCACCTAATGGCAAAAGACGTAAAGAGTAAAGTGTTTCTCCTTTTTGTTTTTGTATAACATTAGGACCAATGCCGATAGCAAATTCATCAACACGCATGCCGCAGGCTTTCGCCGTTAGAAAATGTCCTAATTCGTGAATCATAACAATCACACCGAATACAAAGACAGCTCCTAAAATTGTAATTAACATGCACTTCTCCTTTGTATTTCTTTAGTAGCTTCTTGTCTAGCCCACGCATCCATGGCCAGTACATCATCAATAGATGTAGGTACACCATTGTTCATGCGTTCAATAACGGTTGAAACTACTTCATATATATGTCCATAGGTAATTCGTTCATTCAGTAAGGCATACACCGCCATTTCATTGGCTGCATTGAATACAGCAGGTGCATAACCACCTTCTTTTCCCACTGTGAAAGCGAGCCGTAAGGCAGGAAAATCATCCCACCTAGGTGCCATAAACTGAAGATCTAAACCCTTAGTAAAATCTAAATGTTCCATTTGTAATGGATATCGTTTTGGATAGGTCATCGCATATTGGATAGGCTCACGCATATCTGGATTCCCTAATTGTGCCAAAATAGCTCCATCTTTCATTTGAATCATAGAGTGTACAATACTTTGTGGATGTACCACTACATCAATATGATTGTAATCAAAGTCAAAAAGCCAATGGGCTTCAATAACCTCTAGGCCTTTATTAAATAAAGTAGCGGAATCAATAGTAATTTTATTTCCCATATTCCATGTTGGGTGCGCTAAACAATCTTTTACTGTTGCCCCATATAAATCGTCTGACTTCCAGTGACGTAAGGCACCACCTGAAGCTGTGATGATTAATTTTTCTACATTACTTCTATCTTGCCCTTCCAAACATTGAAAGATAGCACTATGTTCACTATCAATTGGTAAAATTGAAACACCATTGTCTTGGGCAGCTTTTGTAATTAAAGATCCACAAGCCACTAAAGTTTCTTTATTAGCAAGGCCAATCGTTTTTCGTGCACGAATCGCAGCCATGGTAGGTTCAATGCCTGCAGCACCAACTACGGCAGTGACTACCATCATAGCTTCTGGCAAAGTTGCCGCTACAGATAAGGCTTCTTTACCACCAATAATTTCTGTGGGTCCATCATAGCGTTCTCTTAATTGTATATATGCCTTTTCATCTACAACACCAGCCATAATTGGCTTAAATTCGGCAATTTGTTGCTCTAGTAAATCAATATTTCCATGTGTTACTAACGCTACTGCTTGGAATTGATCTGGATGTTGACGAATCACATCTAAAGTTTGTGTTCCTATAGACCCCGTGGAGCCTAAGATACTTATAGCTTTCATAAAGGTCTCCCTACAATTAAATCATTACAGCATAAGAATGTATGCCAATACTAATGGTGCAGCAAACAATAGACTATCAAAACGATCTAATACGCCACCGTGACCAGGTAATAATGTACCAGAATCTTTTTTATTTGCCTCACGTTTTAATTTTGATTCAAATAAATCTCCTAGCGGTGCCAATATCCCAACAATGATACCTATGCCAACACCAAAATTCAGCGGTAATCCTAAGGAAAGAGATCCAATCCACCCTGTTAAAATACAGCCGATGAAACCTCCAATAAAACCTTCCAACGTTTTATTAGGACTAATAGTTGGTACAATTTTTCGTTTTCCAAAAGAACGGCCTACAAAATAAGCAAATGTATCACTAGCCCAAATAGCTATCAACAGAAGCCAAATAACAGCCGTACCGAATCCTTCTTGTCCTGCATAATAGCTGGTATTTTCATAGATTCTATTATCACGCAACACCATCAATGCAATAAAGCCACTGGTAACATACAATAAACTACTAATAGTAGATTGCACTGTTGAAAGAGTTCTTTTCCCGTTGCAGAAGGTGTATTCAATGACCATAGCTAACATCACCAAAATTCCTAAGAATAAAGCTAATGGGTAGCTACCAAACACCAAGGAACCGCATACAAGGGCTATATAAAGCAGACCCCACTGTGGTAATAGACGCCGTTTCATATGACGAAATAAGCTAACACATTCTACCCAACCGATGACAGCTAACACGGACATCACAAGATTAAAAAATAGGCCCCCATAGGTGATGGCAACCGCCAGCAAGACAACGCCAATCAAAGCTGTGATGAGACGGGTTTTTAACATATTATTTCTCCTCTTTTAAACCACCAAATCTACGCTCACGTTGTTGGTATGCCAAGATGGCTTCTTCCAACACTTGTGGCGTAAAATCTGGCCAATGTAAAGGGGTAAACCAGAACTCTGCATAAGCAATTTGCCATAACAAGAAATTACTAATTCGTGCATCATTACTTGGTCGAATCAGTAAATCCACACGGTCAAATTCTTTTGTATCTAAGTAGGAAGAAATCAATGTTTCTGAAATATCTTCCTCATTGATAACGCCCTTTGCAACATCTTGGACAATCTGTTTTGTAGCTCTTGTAAGTTCGTCACGTCCCCCATAGTTGATTGCTAATTGCAGTGTGATTCCCTTATTATCTTGTGTTAATTTCTCAGATTCTTTGATGATTCCTTGTAACTCTTCAGATAACTTGGTTATATCTCCCACAAAACGAATGCGCACACCTTCCGCATGCATACGTTTTACATTTGAAAGTAAATACTCTTTAATAAGACCCATTAACAGGCTGACTTCTTCTTCTGGTCGTTTCCAGTTTTCAGTGGAAAAACCATAGACAGTCAATGCTCTCACACCAAATCCTTGGGCTGCTTTCACAATATCCTTTAATACTTCCGCACCTGCGCGATGACCCATACTCCGTGGCATGCCTTTACGCTTTGCCCATCTACCGTTACCGTCCATGATAATGGCAATATGTTCTGGAATATTCGTTGGATCTATAGTCGGTCTCTCTTGATGTTTACTTTTCTTCCATAAGTTTTTTAGCATATTGTACCTCATTCGACTGCGCCACATGACTGGCTACCATAGGATGAAAGAGAACTATCTCCCATGCGCCTTCTTTTACTATGACACGGCCTACATAACATTCTTCGGAAGAAATGGAAAAGAACCGATTATAGTTCTTTTCTATTTTTGTAGTAAAAGGGATAGAGGCAGCCTGCAAAAGAGACTGTGCAAGCTGCCATGGAAATCCCAAAATAGATGTATGCTCCATTAGACAGACATAACATCCTTTTCTTTTATATCGCGAAGTTCATCAATTAATTTAATTTTTTTGTCAGTCAATTTTTGAACTTGTTCTTGTCCATCTTTTGACACATCTTCAGTAATTGTTTTCGCTTTTTCTTCTTTTTTGATTGCATCATTAGCATCACGACGAATGTTACGGACTGCAACTTTAGCGTCTTCTGCTTTTTTGCTTACTACTTTTACTAATTCTTTACGGCGTTCTTCTGTCAATTGAGGGATAGCCAAACGAATAGCCTCACCATCATTATTAGGGTTTAATCCTAAATCAGATGTTAAAATAGCTTTTTCAATAGCACCAATCATAGTTTTATCCCATGGAGCGATTAAAATCATGCGAGGATCTGGAGCAGATACATTTGCCACTTGATTAACGGGTGTTGGTGCACCATAGTAATCTACCATAACGGAATCCAATAAAGATGTATGTGCACGACCTGTGCGTACATTAGCAAATTCATGTTTTAAGGATTCAATTGTTTTGTCCATGCGCGCTTCTTCGCGGCTAATAATTTCTTTAATTTCCATAGTGTTCACCTTTTATTTTACGATAGTACCGATGGCTTCTCCCTTAGCAGCACGTGTGATGTTACCAGGAATATCCATGCTAAATACAACGATAGGAATATGATTATCTTTACATAATGTAGTTGATGTAGCATCCATTACTTTCAATTCTTTGCTGATTACATCCATGTATGTCAATTCATCGAATTTTACAGCATTTGGATTTGTTTTAGGGTCGGAATCGTATACGCCATCAGCAAATTTTTTCGCCATTAAAATAGCATCTGCTTCGATTTCAGCAGCACGCAAAGCAGCTGTTGTATCTGTAGAGAAGTATGGATTACCCGTACCTGCTGCAAAGATAACAATACGACCTTTTTCTAAGTGACGAATAGCACGACGACGAATGTATGGTTCTGCTACTTCTTGCATTTCAATCGCTGTTTGAACACGAGTTGCTACGCCTGCATTTTCAAGAGCATCTTGTAATGCAATAGCATTCATCACTGTTGCAATCATACCCATATAATCAGCAGATGCACGATCCATACCTTTAGCACTACCGGATAGACCACGCCAAATATTTCCACCACCTACAACGATAGCAATTTCAATACCACTTTCTTTGGAAAGTGCGGCAATTTCTTGTGCCAATGGTTCTACCACTTGTGGGTTAATGCCAAATCCTTGATCACCTGCTAAGGCCTCACCGCTAAGTTTTAATACGATGCGTTTAAATTTACGTTCACTCATGTCCTTCTCCTTATGACTTTTCTAACAAATAATTCAAAAATAAGAGAACACTTGCGGTGTTCTCTTATCTCCGTACTTATTTACCTACAGTAGCCATAACTTCTGCAACGAAATCGTCTTGTTTC
This sequence comes from Veillonella sp. oral taxon 780 str. F0422, assembly GCF_000221605.1. NCBI lineage: Bacteria > Bacillati > Bacillota > Negativicutes > Veillonellales > Veillonellaceae > Veillonella > Veillonella sp. oral taxon 780. Next base: position 13,327 of record NZ_AFUJ01000001.1, read on the forward strand.
TTTTCGATACCTTCGCCTAAAGCATAGCGAACATAACGACGTACGTTAATGTTTTCACCGATTTTAGCGATTGCTTCATTGATCATAGCTTGTACAGTTTTTTCACCGTCTTTAATGAAAACTTGTTCTAATAGGCAGTTTTCTTTATAGAATTTTTCAACGCGGCCAGCTACCATTTTTTCAAGAACTGCTTCTGGTTTTGGTTTACGGCCAGCTTTAACGTCTTCTTCAGCTTCTACTTTAGCTTGTTCCATCAATACAGCTTTTTCGTGTTCGATTATATTAGCTGGAACATCTTCACGTTTTAAGTATGTTGGGTTAGCTGCTGCAATTTGCATTGCTACATCTTTACAAAGAGCTTGGAAATCATCAGTTTTAGCAACGAAGTCTGTTTCACAGTTTACTTCTACTAATACGCCGATACGTCCACCACCATGAATGTAAGATGCTACTACACCTTCAGCTGCAATACGACCAGCTTTTTTAGCTGCCGCTGCTAAGCCTTTTTCACGAAGAAAGTCAACTGCTTTTTGGATATCGCCATCAACTTCTACCAATGCTTTTTTAGCATCCATCATACCTGCGCCAGTCATGTCGCGCAATTCTTTTACTAAAGCTGCTGTAATTTGAGCCATGATTTTTCCTCCTATAAATAATTAAGGTAAGACCTTAGCCTTACCTTAATTTTACATCGTTATTACTTATTTATCAATTAAGACTATGTCTGTATATATTGTTAAATAATCTTACAGATTCTTAAGCTTCTTCGGAAGCAGTTTCTGTACCGAAAGCGTCTTGTTCACCTTGACGACCTTCTAAAATAGCGTCAGCCATTTTACCAGCTAATAATTTAACTGCACGAATAGCATCATCATTTGCTGGGATAGGGAAATCAACTTCGTCTGGATCACAGTTAGTGTCCACAGTAGCTACTACAGGAATACCTAATTTTTTAGCTTCTGCGATAGCGATTTTTTCTTTTTAGGGTCAATTACGAAAAGTGCACCTGGCATTTCTGGCATATCTTTAATACCGCCAAGATATTTTTCTAATTTTTCCCATTCATGACGAAGACGAATTACTTCTTTTTTAGGAAGAACTTCGAATGTTCCATCTTCAGCCATTTTTTCTAATTGTTTTAAGCGTTTAATACGAGCTTCGATAGTTTTGAAATTAGTCAACATACCGCCCAACCAACGTTCGTTAACGAAGTACATATTAGCACGAAGAGCTTCTTCTTTTACAGCTTCTTGAGCTTGTTTTTTAGTACCTACGAAAAGGATTGTTTTGCCTTCTTGAGCTACTTCACGTAAGAAATCATACGCTTCTTCTACTTTTTTTACAGTTTTTTGAAGGTCAATGATATAAATACCATTACGTTCAGTGAAGATGAATTTAGCCATTTTAGGATTCCATCTTCTTGTTTGATGTCCAAAGTGAACACCAGCTTCTAATAATTGTTTAAGTGATACTACTGCCATGTTGGCACCTCCTGTTAAAAAACCTCCGCAACTCTCATCCCTCAGCAAACGCGAAATTGCGCACAGAACTGATAGTCTAGTTGCGTGTGTATTCATACTTAGTTAGTATAGCACAAACTGTTGGGTGAAAGCAAGGGGAAATCATGCATCATATCTATATCCCCTAGTAGTTATTAATTACTTATTAGAACACGGCTGTCAATGTGCTATTAATAATCCCAACCGAATAAGTGGAAGAGTTTATCTTTAATTTGTTCTTCTTCAGAATTAGGGACATAGTTTCCAAGATATACACCTTCTATATTAGAAATAGTAAAATGCCCAGCATATCCTTTCCAAATTAAATTCCCATGGATATCATAATAGGATGGGTCAATTGAAAACTCTCTCCTCGAATAATCCAATGTTTTATTAACTCCATATGCTAATGGTAAATATTCCACTGTTACCACATCTGGACTAACGTCTCCCTCGCTACCTAACCACTGTGATCCAATAGGGGTAAATTCACGTTTAAATACACCATATACTACTCGATTTTGAGCTTCTCCATCAGCACGCACTTTTGTTCTATCCACATATGTTTTATAGTATTTATTTTCGGAAAGTAAAATCCAGCGTTCTCCTGCTTGAGGTAATTGTAACTTTCCATCAGATTGTTTTGTCACCTGGGTATCACCATCAGGAACTCCCAAAGCATTATCTAATTTCTTTAACGTTTTACTTAACCAACTAGCTTCTACTGTAGCAGTACCTGTATTCACTGCAAATACGCTAGCTAATACAAGAGCGATTGCTGTTCTTTTTCTCATAGCACACCTCACATAAATAACTAAAATACATATATGTTATTACTATCATACATCATAATATCTGGACTAATCAACTATTTCACATGATATTTCCTATGTATTTTTTACTTTTATCTCTAAATAATGATAACTATATAAAGCGTATAGATTGTAGTTTATCCGTAATATATTTTGATCGGTTAGATTCATCCATTCACATTCTCTATATAACAAAACAACCAACTCCTACCCAAGAGTTGGCTGTTTCGTTTCTCATTTATAATATATCGATTTTCTCTCCCTCTAAGGCTTTGTTGATGCTCCGTACGGCGCAAAATTTTCCGCACATACTGCAAGCTTCTTTATGTCCTTCTTCTGGGGCACGACTTTCACGGATGCGACGTGCTTTTTCAGGATCTAGTGCTACTGCATATTGTGCTTCCCAATCGAGTTTTTGGCGTGCCTCTGCCATGCGGTCATCGCGATCTCGTGCATTCGGAATCCCTTTTGCAATATCTGCGGCATGGGCTGCGATTTTGAAAGCCATAATGCCTTCTTTCACATCGTTTTCATCAGGTAACGCTAAGTGTTCCGCTGGTGTTACATAGCAAAGGAAGGCTGCCCCATGCATGGCTGCCACAGCACCACCAATGGCAGCTGTAATATGGTCATAGCCTGGTGCAATATCTGTTACCAATGGACCTAATACGTAGAACGGGGCCCCATCGCAGATCGTTTGTTGCACTTCCATATTGGCTTGCACTTGATTCAATGGTACATGACCAGGACCTTCCACTAACACTTGTACACCACGTTCGCGAGCTCGTTTTGTCAACTCCCCAAGTCGAACAAGTTCTTCAATTTGACAGATATCTGTAGCATCTGCTAAGCAACCAGGACGGCAGGCGTCGCCAAGAGAAATGGTCATGTCATATTCTGCACAAATGTCCAAGATTTCATCATAGTATTCATAGAAAGGATTTTCTTGACCTGTCATAGACATCCAAGCAAAGACTAAACTACCACCACGACTAACAATATTTAATTTCCGTTTGTGATGTTTAATTTGCTCTATTGTATGTTGTGTAATACCACAATGCAAGGTAACAAAATCTACACCATCTTCTGCATGAAAACGTATGGTAGAAATAAAGTCTTCAGCTGTCAATTCTCCTAAATCTTTTTGATGATGGATAACGCTATCATAGATTGGCACAGTACCAATCATAACGGGACATTCCTTTGTCAATAGACGGCGAAATACCTTTGTATCACCATGTGTAGACAAGTCCATAATAGATTCAGCCCCTAATGCTACTGCATGATGAACTTTTTTCATCTCTTCTTCGTAGTCTGTGCAATCTTTAGATGTCCCTAAGTTCACATTGATTTTTGTACGTAACTTCTGTCCGATTCCTTCTGGTTGTAAAGCCGTGTGATGCTTGTTGCATGGAATCGTTACATGTCCTTTTGCTACTAGGTCTCGTAATACTTCAACATCCATGTTTTCTTTTTCTGCTACCACTTTCATCGCGTCGGTAACAATGCCTTTTTGGGCTGCTTGCATTTGTGTGTAAAACATAAAAAGCTCCTTTCATTACAAAGGAGCCTATTTGGGGTACTCTATACACAAAAAGGTATCGACATTACATCGATACCCACATATGTCAGCGTGCTTCCTACGCGGGCATGATCCCGATCAGGTCAAAAGGTCAGGTACTTCAAAGTCCTTTCTCAGCCTATTACATAGGCTCCCTTGCAATTCTAAAATATTTACTTACTTATAGTATATCATGGAATGGTGGAATCTTATAGGAAATTATTCTTCCTCATCCATGATGGCATTATGATACACATCTTGTACATCGTCCAAGTCTTCCAGCATGTCTAGTACTCGTTGCATATTCACTGCATCATCACCGGTTAATTCCATATTTGTATCTGGAACCATTGTGATCTGTGCCATATCTGTGGCGATGGATGCTTCTGCTAGGGCAGCTTCTACGGCATCGTAATCATCTGGCAATGTGTAGATAACGAATACATCGTCTTCTACTTTAATGTCTTCTGCGCCAGCATCAAGAGCCAATAATGTCAATGTTTCTTCATCATTGCCTTCTTGTGGAATCACGAATACACCTTTGCGTTTGAACATCCAGTTAACGGAGCCACTTTCACCTAGGTTACCGCCACGTTTGGAGAAGGCATGACGCACATCAGCTGCTGCACGGTTACGGTTATCTGTCATCACTTCTACAAGGATGGCAGCACCGCCTGGGCCGTATCCTTCATAGGTAATTTCTTCGTAGTTGTTCGCATCCCCTGCACCGGCACCTTTATCGATGGCACGTTGAATATTATCCTTAGGAATGTTATTTTCACGAGCTTTTTGCAACGCCAATTTCAAGCGCATATTACCTGTTGGATCTGTACCACCAGCTTTCACAGCTACTGTGATTTCACGACTAATTTTTGTAGTAACTTTTGCTTTCAACGCATCATTTTTACCTTTTCTATGTTTAATATTTGACCATTTAGAATGTCCTGACATTGTGTCCTCCTATTTATTCCACCACGCTTCGCCTCGCAAGCGGTCTAATATAATTGATACGGCACTACGAACTGAAAGGTGATTGTACTCACCATGTCCATAGATGGGTTCTAAGATATAATCGAAATCTTCCATTGTTTCTTTCGTCATACCATACCCCGTTCCAAATAATACTACCACAGGACGGCTCTCACTTTCAAGTGATTTACGGAGCGATGCATAGGTAATGGTATTATCATAGGTCCGTGCATCCGTAGTACACACGATTGGCGTCTGTCCTTCTAATTCCGTCACCATATCGATGGCTTGTCGAATGGAATTGACAAGTTCCACATGTTTGAACGCATCCTTTCGATCCGGATTGTAGGTACTGCCAAATCCCGTTTTCCAATGACTCATCACGGTTTCTGCCAATTCACGTTGGCTCGGTACATTGTGAATAATGAAATACCGTTCCACATCGTAGGTTGTAGATGCTCTGGCAATATCATGGATATCATAGTTCGTGATGGCCGTCGTGATCACCTCACCATGTTTATTCATAATGGGATAATGAACGAGGCCGATATATAAATTCGCCATTTATTTCCTCTTTTCCTCTGTGAAAGTAGACTGTTCTATCAGTTTTGAAAGTACTTGTTGTTCCTCTTCAGAATCCACTCTATCTAATAATCGTTTCAGAGCCTTAAGCTCATCTACAGTTAACTCTCGTTGCAACAAATCATGTCTCAGTAAAGCAGTACGTTTCAATGACTCTTCGAGTCGCCATTCTGCGATATTTTTATGATGACCACTTAATAATATATCTGGCACCATCATACCTCTGTATGTTTGGGGTTTCGTATATTGAGGGCATTCAAGTACTGGATGATAAAAAGAATCTTCTATAGCTCCTGAGGTAGCTCCTAAAACACCGGGAATCATGCGAGCCACTGCGTCAGCTACCACCATGGCTGGTAGTTCACCGCCAGTTAACACATAATCTCCAATAGATATAGTTTCATCCACTAAGTGTTCTTCCACTCGATAATCTACCCCTTCGTAGTGTCCACAGACAATGACAAGTTGATCATAGGTGGCCAATTCCCTTGCTTTTTCTTGTGTAAATGGTCTCCCTGTAGGCCCCATAAACACAACATGGCGTTTGTGACTCTCCTTTGTACAACGATGTTCTTCTATGGGAATCTGCAACACATGCTCTACAGCCTCAAAGAGAGGAGGTGCTTTCATGAGCATGCCAGCGCCACCTCCATAAGGAGTATCGTCCACTTGACCATGCTTGCTATGAGAAAATTCTCGTGGATTTGTCACTTTCATTTCTAATCGATTTGCCTGTAAGGCACGTTTGATGATGGAATGTGTAAAAAAGGCATCAAAAAACTCTGGGAATAGCGATATAATATCTATTTTCATGGACTATGCACCTCCTTTCTAGTCAATACAATACTATATAACAAATTAATTCTATTCAGACTTATGCTACTTATTTATAAAGTGTAACTATGTACTACCAATCTATAGGTACTCTTGTATAATTAACATGGTTGTAATAATAACATCGTGTTATACATAAATTCCGACTAATAGATATAATTTCTTACACGTTAATTATACTATTTGTCACCGTCATATGAGATAACAATCGATCTGTTTCATCAAAGATATTAATCGTCCATACATGATTTCGACCACCTTTGTGTAATAATTGACCACGTGCTACCACATATCCTTCACATCGTTTCGGTTTTACATGATTAGCCGTTATCGATTGACCTACAGCTACTTTTCGTTTAGCCGAATCTAAGTCCACACTTTTATTGCTCGATGTTGATTCTTGTGCCAATATAGCATTAGATGCCATGCCTGCTAATACTTCTCCATAGGCTAAATACACGCCACCGTTAACGAATCCAAAGGGTTGCGCATGAAACGATGAAAGCTTCATAGTACTTTGAAAGGCCTGTTCAGTACAGTGAAATGTCTCTATCTGTAATTGTTCTAATAAAGAGGTTTCCTTCATACTATGTCCTTTCTACTGTGTGAATCAAGTCTTGTCGCAATATTTTTCCCATACTATTTTTAGGTAATGCATCAAAATATATCATTCGTTTCGGTACTTTATACTTCGCTAAACGACTGAGTAGATATTCTGATATATCTTCTTCGGAATGGTTTGTTACCACGCACAAGACAGGCACTTGTCCCCATTTACGATCCGATACAGGGATGACGGCACATTCCAGAATACCATTCATTCCATATAGGACATCTTCGATTTCCTTAGGGTAAATATTCTCGCCCCCAGAAATGATGATGTCTTTTCTGCGGTTCAAAAGATATAAAAATCCATCGTCATCTACGTAGCCAATATCATCTGTATTGAAAGCGCCGTGAATCGGCTCTTTATTAAGGTATCCTTTCATCAGCATCGGCGATGAAAGCCACACTTCTCCTACACCTTCTTCATCAGGATTACGAATTTCAATAGTAACACCCTGTAAAGGATAACCCACAGAGGCTAATTTATTTGGATGCTCCTGTATACTAAAGGTAGTACTTTGAGCAAAAGTTTCTGACATGCCGTACGTCTTATAGACTGGTAGATTTCGTTGTACGCACTCTTGTAACAGTGGCATAGGAATAAACTCACCACCTAGTAAGATAGCCCGTAAAGTTGGTGCTTGTATGCGTTCTACTATGCGTTGTAACACTGTGGGCACCAAAGATACCATGGTCACATCTTCTGTTTCCAATGCCTCTAGTACGACTTGTTCCGAGAACTTTTCACGAATTATGGCTCTTGTGCCATTATACAAAGTACGCAAAATAATAGATAAGCCGCTGACATGGAACATAGGGAGCACTACAAGCCAATTGTCATGTTCCTCCACACCAAGCACATTCGCAGAAGCTTTCACATGAGCCTCTATCTGTAACCACCGTACAGGGACTGATTTGAATTTGCCTGTTGTAGCACTAGTGTTGATAATACAAAATACTTTTTCATCAGAGGGATTCCAGTCTAGATTTTCGTCATTATGCATAGGAGAAATAGCCTTGAAATCAGTGTCTATACATGTAGAAAAGCACAAATCCTGTCGGTCCACATGATTATGGCTATGCTCACAAGTAGAAACATCTGTGATCTCTATGTCATCGGCTACCTTCTGTGCTCGCAATATGTGTGTCATTTTTTCTGACATCAATAAGGTGCGAACTCCTGTACTTTCCATCTGTTCTATTATTTCTCGGTTAGTCAGATTCGTATTCAGCAACACTGTTTCTATACCCAATGCAGATAGAGCAAATAGGTGTATCGCCATGGATACTGAATTTTCAGCCCATAAAGCAATACGACTCTCCCCTCGAAGATGAGGAGCGAGTCGTTTTGCTGTAGCTATTGTTAGAGTAAACACATCACCATAAGAATATTTATTTAAGAAAAGCCTATCTCTATGGGTGTGTGCTCGTTCATATAACCACTTCATAGCCTAATCCATTAAGGGAATTTAGGGAACTGTTTGAAATTAGGTTTACGTTTTTCTTTAAATGCATCGCGACCTTCTTTACCTTCATCAGTTGTGTAGAACAATAAAGTCGCATCCCCTGCAAATTGTTGTAACCCAGCTAAACCATCTGTATCTGCATTGAAGGAAGCTTTCAAGAAACGAAGTGCCATTGGAGATAATTGAAGAATTTCTTCACACCATTTCACTGTTTCTGCTTCTAATTGATCAAATGGTACTACTGTATTTACAAGCCCCATGTCTAAGGCTTCTTTTGCGGAATATTGACGGCATAAGAACCAGATTTCACGAGCTTTTTTATGGCCTACTAAACGCGCTAAGTATCCAGCACCGTAACCAGCATCAAAAGAACCTACACGAGGACCTGTTTGACCGAATTTTGCATTTTCAGAGGCAATAGAAAGGTCGCATACGATGTGTAATACATGACCACCACCAATAGCAAAACCGTTAACCATAGCAATAACAGGTTTTGGAGTAATACGGATTAAATGTTGTAAATCCAACACGTTAAGACGAGGAATCTTGTCATCCCCAACATAACCGCCATCTCCACGAACACGTTGGTCACCACCAGAACAGAATGCTTCTTTATCTTCTCCTTGACCATGATTAGCACCAGTCAAGATGATAACGCCCACTTCTGCATCTTCACGAGCAATGGTAAACGCATCGATTAATTCCATCACTGTTTTGGGACGGAATGCATTACGCACTTCTGGACGATTAATTGTAATTTTAGCAATCCCATTATATGTTTCATAAATTACATCTTCGTAATTACGATCTAATACTTTCCAATCGAATTGACTCATAGTTACCTCCAAAATGATTAGCTATTGTCTATACACTCTAAAGAATATTATATCAAATCTAGTAATAAATTTATAGCACTTCTACAGATTTGGTACAGCACGATGTGCCATAGCCACAGCAATTTCGTCTAAATGCAATACACCTACGCCCAAATAAATCGCTACACTTAGATGTTCTTGGCTTCGTGCAATACCTACTTTTCCTCCTACATTAAGGCCTACACATTTATTTTTAAGTTGTTCTAAGGCTTGTGCCGTAGCACCTACTACAGCACCCTTGCTAACATGATTATCAAGAATCAACTCTTGTCGCTCCGCTGCTACTACGGCCCGTTCAATAATTTTAGGAATAATCTCTGTGAAAGGCCCTCCAAAATCTACAGCACAGCTACGAATCCCAAGAGATTCAAATTCTTTCCGCAATGTCATCTCTTCAGCTCGGCTTTCAGAAATGGCAACATGTAATGCAGCTCGCCCAACACCAATACTCGTTTTTTCCATACCCTATGTCTCCTGTTAAGAACTATGTATAGTATTAAGTATACAGTATATCAAATCATGTTACCATCAATTTTTTTAAGACTGCAGTATATCTACTTTAACTATGATCCTCTGTGAATGTAATGTCCTTTCGATGAAAAAATAGCTGCACAAGAGAAACTTCTTGCACAGCTATTCAAGAGACATCGTAAATAACAGAATAGGATATAAAGGATACTATCACCAAGTAACTCTGTCATACATAGGAGTTACCTTAGAATACATTACTATTAGTTACCCACAGCTTCTACCATAGAATGAACGTACTGATATAGTTCTTCTTCACCATTAGCGCCCCATTCACCAATTTGTTTCACAATGGCACTGCCTACGATGGCTCCGTCAGATACTGCGGCCATCGCCTTTGCTTGTTCCGGCGTGGAAATACCAAAGCCAACGGCTACAGGAACATCTGTGTATTGGCGAATCTGTTGTACGATGCTAGCAATATCTGTTTTGATATCACTGCGCATACCTGTTACACCAAGAGATGACACACAATACACAAAGCCTTCTGCTTGACTAGCAATCTCCTCAATTCGTTGCTCTGAAGTAGGTGCAATTAATGAAATGACAGCAATGCCATGAGTTTTTGCTTGGTGGGCTAGTTCTTGTTTTTCTTCCAACGGACAATCTGGCACAATGACACCTTGGATACCCACTTCTTCACAGCGTGTCATAAAGCTTTCAACACCATACACATAGATAGGGTTCAAATAGGTCATGAACACAAGTGGTATGGTCAATGCATCTGTACCGGTGCGTAAACGTTTTACCATATCAAAGATATCATCTGTCGTGATGCCTGTAGATAGGGCACGCTCACTAGCATCTTGAATGACAGGACCTTCTGCAACAGGATCTGAAAAAGGAATGCCAATTTCAATCAAACTGGCTCCCGCCTTCGCCATAGTACGAATGTATTTCTCTGTGGTATCAATCCCTTGGTCACCAGCTGTAATAAAAGGGATAAATGCTTTCTTGCTGAAAGCCTCTGCTATTGTTATCTTATTCATGTAAGTTCACCCCTCTGTATCTTGCCATAGCTGCTACGTCCTTATCACCACGTCCGGATAAGCAAATGATGATACTTTCATCAGGACTTAACGTAGGTGCCAATTGCATAGCATGAGCTACAGCATGAGCACTTTCAATAGCTGGAATAATGCCCTCCATACGAGACAGATATTCAAAAGCATCCACTGCCTCATGGTCTGTTATGGGCACATATTGAGCACGGCCACTGTCATGTAAATAGGCATGTTCTGGACCTATTCCTGGATAATCTAAACCTGCTGAAATAGAAAATACAGGTGCAATTTGTCCATAGGAATTTTGACAGAAGTAAGATTTCATACCATGGAAAATACCTACTGTACCTTTTGTCATGGTCGCTGCATGTTCTTCTGTATCAACTCCTTTGCCAGCCGCTTCACAACCGATGAGTTGTACGTCTTCATCCGGAATGAAGTGATAGAACATACCAATGGCATTACTACCGCCACCAACACAAGCTAATACGGCAGCAGGTAATTTACCTTCTTTTTCTAAAATTTGAGCTCTTGCTTCCCGACTGATAATGGACTGAAAGTCACGTACCATCATAGGGAACGGATGAGCCCCCATAACAGATCCTAATACGTAATGGGTGTCTACCATTCGATTGGTCCATTCCCGCATCGTTTCAGATACAGCATCTTTCAATGTACCAGTACCAGATGTAACAGGGTGTACCTTGGCACCTAATAGCTCCATACGGTATACGTTTAAAGCTTGTCGTTCACAGTCTTCTTGGCCCATGAAAATTTCACATTCCATGCCCATTAACGCCGCCACTGTAGCAGTGGCTACACCATGTTGACCGGCACCCGTTTCTGCAATCACTCTCGTTTTACCCATTCGCTTAGCCAGTAACATTTGACCTAACACATTATTTAATTTGTGCGATCCTGTATGATTTAAGTCTTCTCGTTTTAGGTAAATTTTAGCTCCACCCAAATCTTTTGTCATTTGTTCTGCAAAATATAGTAAGGATGGACGGCCGGTATAGGACACATGTAAATCTTCTAATTCCTTAATAAATTCTGGATCGTTCTTATATGTTTCATAGGCTGCTTCCAATTCAATAATGGCATTCATTAGTGTTTCTGGCATGAATTGTCCACCAAATTCACCAAAATAGCCATGACGATGTGTTGTCATAGTCTATCTCCTCTTCATTCTATTACTGTCTTAATTAATTGTGACATAGTTCTAATTGTAGTGTCATCTTTTTGTCCATTTGTTTCTAAGCTACTACTCATATCGAGTCCATACGGCTGCAGTCGACGAATAGCTCGAGCTACATTGTGTAATCCAATACCTCCTGCTAAATAGTACGGCATCTGTATACCTTCTAACAGTGACCAATCTACCGTTTGACCTGTACCACCTCTAGTTGTCTTAGAATAAGCATCCACTACTAGTCCATCAATAGGCGCTTGTTCCCATTGCATAATATCCTCTTTTGTTTGCACTTGAACAGCTTTCCAGATTTGAATGAATCCTAATTGTTCTTCCTCTAAATGAATTCGTAATGATTCAATATATGCTATGGTTTCATCTCCATGTAATTGCACTACTGAAAGTGGTACTGCCTTTGCAATCTCCACAATAGTACGTATCGTTTCATTCACAAATACGCCTACCCGTGAGCAGCATTTGTTACCGCTTGTAGGGTTTACGCTATCTTGCAAACTTTTCGTAATAGATTGGGCTTGTTCTACCGTCACTTGTCGTTTGCTGGGTGCAAAGACAAAACCCACATAGTCTGGTTGTGTCTCCAGTAATACAGGAACTGTATCTTCTTGGATTATGCCACAAAATTTGACCTTAACCTCATAACTAGATTGAGTAGCTTCATCTATTGTTGGTGCACTTGGTACCTCTATGTTAGATGTATCTTCTGTTCCTAACCTGTCTCGTTCTGTATTATTATGTATAGAACATTTCGATCTGATAGGTCCATACAATTCAGCTAATTTAGCAACTTTATCGTTAGTTCGCATAAAGCTTTCACCCATAAGTGCAGCGTGAATCTTGTTGTCTCGTAACCGTTGGATATCTGCGGCTGTATCTAGGCCACTTTCAGAAACGAAAATCACTGAATCATCCACTAGCTTTCGTAGGCGAATGCTATTGTTCACGTCCACCGTAAAATCTTTTAAATTTCGGTTATTGACCCCAATGATGCGGGCCCCTATATTCACTGCTCGCAATACTTCCGTTTCATCGTGAGCTTCTACCAAACAAGATAGACCCAAACTATCTGCCAACTTATGAAAGCATGCCATTGTTTCATCATTCAAGATAGCGGCTATGAGTAATATAGCTGAGGCACCCCACAATTTTGCTTCATAGATTTGATATTCATCGATAATAAAGTCCTTCCGTAATACAGGAATCTGTACCACTTCAGCAATTTCTTGTAAATATTGCGGGCTACCTAAAAAGAAATCTGGTTCTGTCAACACCGAAATAGCAGCCGCCCCTGCCATTTCGTACTCCTTGGCTATCTCTAAATAGGGAAAATCTTCTGCAATTATCCCTTTTGATGGAGACGCTTTTTTCACTTCACATATAAAATTAAAATCTAATTCTTGTAATGCCTGTTCAAAAGGAAAGTCCTTCGTAATAGGCATTCTTTCTACTTGCTGTTGCAACTCTGACAAGGGTAAATTATCTTTTGCGTCATAGACCCGTTTTTCAGTAGCTGCTACAATCTTATCTAATATCATAAATAACTCTATTTCTATCCTATTATTCTGGAATAACCTTATTATCATAGTATGTATATGCCAAAATACTTTCCGTAGTATTCATATATCTAAATGATATGGGTAGGAATTACTATATTTGTACTATTTAGTTACCAAGATACCTAAATACGTTTTAGAATCTACTATTCCTAAAGGATATCTCCCGCTTTATAAATATATTGACAATCACGGCCTATTAAGCATTTTGTGATGCTTTCACAAATTTTAAAAGTGCCTTTGCTCCAGCACCAGAATACAATAACTCTTGCACCGTTTTAAAAGCATTCTCTAAGGTTACCGTTCCCTCTTTGGCTAAATAGTATGCCATCCCCGCATTAAGTATCACTGCAGTAGCACGACCACTTCTATCTTTTCCTCCTAGTAATGTACGTGTAATCTCAGCATTCACCTGTGCATCACCGCCCACAAGTTCATCTGCTGTAGCATAAGTGAATCCATAATCCTTTGGATCTAGTTCATAGGTCTTGAACTCGCCATGGTCAATTTCACATACTGTCGTAGTCCCTGTGGCAGTAATTTCATCAAGTCCGTCACTACCATACACCATGGCACCACGATGCACACCTAAGTTAGACAAGACCTGTGCCAATGGTTCCACTAAGGACCGATCGTACACACCCATAAGCTCTACCGTAGCACCCGCAGGGTTTGCCAAAGGCCCTAAAATATTAAATACTGTTCTAACACCCATAGCTTTTCGTACAGGTCCAGCATATTTCATAGCTTCATGGTACACAGGGGCAAACATAAAGCAAATATTCGCTTCCTCTAAGACCTTTTTATTTTGCTCTCCATTGAGTTCCAATTTCACTCCCAATGCTTCTAGCACATCAGCGGCACCGCATTTGCTGGATACACTACGATTCCCATGTTTAGCGATAGGAATCCCTGCAGCCGCTAGTAGGATCGCTGACGTTGTAGAAATATTAAATGTACTACTACCATCTCCACCAGTACCTACAATTTCTACCACTGTATTGTCATGTGGCACAGAGCCAGCTTTTTCCCGCATCACTTCTGCAAAGGCTGTAATCTCTGTAACGCTAGGTCCCTTTGCTTGTAAACCTCCTAAGAAGGCTGCCATAGGCACTTCCTGTACATCGCCGCTCATAATAGCATTCATGGTTGCTTTTGCCACTTCATATGGCATATCTTGTCCCTCTGTAACGAGGCGTATGGCTTGTTGAATCATACTCTATATCTCCCTTATATAATCTTATGGTATTCCAAGAAATTCTTAACCATTTGCATTCCTTGCGGTGTCAAAATAGACTCTGGATGGAATTGCACACCATAAATTGGATGTGTTCTATGTTCCATGGCCATAATTTCTCCATCTGCTGTGCGAGCTGTTATCACCAGTTCATCTCCTAGGGTATCTTCTAAGACCGCTAAGGAATGATACCGCGCTACGGGGAATTCTTGAGGAATATCTTTCCATAATATGGATGGATAACATTGGGTCGCCACACTTTGTTTACCGTGCATCACTTCTTTTGCATACCCTACGGTAGCTCCAAACACTTCACCCATTGCCTGATGGCCCAAACAGATGCCTAAAATAGGAAACTCGCCTTGGCATGTTGCTAATAATTCTTCGTACACGCCTGCATCCTTTGGTCGTCCCGTTCCTGGTGAAAGAATGACACAGTCTGGTGCAAGCTCTCGAATCTCTTTCACTGTCATTTCGTCACTGCGGATGACTTTAATGTCTTTCACTAGAGAACCGATTAATTGATATATATTGAAAGAAAAACTATCGTAATGATCGATGAGTAATACCATGTTACACCTCCTGCGCCAATGTGATGGCTGTCACCATAGATTGTGCCTTATGGATCGTTTCATTGTACTCATTTACTGGTACACTATCTCGCACAATGCCACCACCAGACCGAACAAAGACACGACCCTCTTTTGCCATAGCCATACGAATGCCAATACACACATCCATATTGCCAGAAAAATCTAAGTACCCTACAGCACCACCGTAAACACCACGTGGGCTTTTCTCTAATTCTTGTAAAATCTGAATGGCACGAATTTTAGGAGCTCCCGATAAGGTTCCTGCTGGTAAAGTAGCGCCAATGGCATCTAAGGCATCAAACTCTTCTCGTAAGGTCCCTTTCACAGTACTTGTTAAATGGATGACATGAGAAAATCTTTGTAATTGATGAAGTGCTTCCACTTGAACAGACCCGAATTCACAAACTTTACCAATATCATTACGACCTAAGTCGACCAACATATTATGCTCTGCCAATTCTTTTTCATCTTTACTTAACTTAGTCTCTTGCGCTCTATCTTCCTCTTCATTCTTGCCCCGTGGTAATGTGCCCGCAATAGGGAAAGTGTAAACACTTCTATCTTGTAGTTTTACCAATGTTTCCGGAGAGGCCCCTGTTAATTCTACAGATTTACCACTCATATAGAACATATATGGCGATGGATTCATCGTTCTTAGTACACGATACGCATTGAGTAAACTGCCCTTGAACTTCGCCTCTCTACGATTGGAAACGACGGCTTGGAAGATATCTCCTTCCGTTATATAATATTTTGTTTTTCGCACCACCTCTTGGTATTCTTCGGACGTAAACTCAGAGGTGAATTCACTTTCCAGTACACCACGTTCGATATCAGCTTCTTCGCCATCTTTCACCAAGTCTGCCAAGGCTTGTAGTTCTAATTGAGTTCGCTCATAATTCCGTTCTATATCGTCTGTACGTACATGACCGATGATATAGATTTTATTTTTATAATGGTCGAAAGCAATGACTTTATCGAAGAGCATAAGATCTACATCGTTCACCATACTAGTATCTGTATCGCTAATATGTTGATCTAAGGTAGGCTCAATGTAACGAATGTATTCATAGGCGAAGTATCCCACAAATCCACCTGTGAAAGTTGGCAATTCTTCTACTCTAGGGCTTTTATATTGACCCAAGATGTTTCGAATTTCTTCCGCTGGATTATGACATGTGAACGTACGTGTCATATCTCCTTTGATCGTCATCGTATGGTTTTTACAAGTTACTTCTAACAATGGATTATAACCTAAGAAAGAATATCGCCCCCAGTGATGGGTGTTGTCAGCACTTTCTAATAAGAATGTATGAGCGCTCACCTTTTTTAAAGCTTTCAGTACAGAAATAGGTGTGCGAATGTCCGATAATAATTCCACGTACACCGGTACGATGTCGTACCCTTGTCCCAATTGTTTCACTGTTTCTAATGATGGTTTCATAAATCCTCCTGCAATAAAAAACT